>JAGRMV010000153.1 GCA_020441045.1 Deltaproteobacteria bacterium
CGCTTATGTTTTGGATCTGCGGATGTGTCAGCTGCGCAAGTACACATCCGCAGATCCAAAACATAAGCTTGTTGCTATATTGGTAATGCGTAGGTGTGAGATACGAGTTTAATTGGCTTGTTTCGTTGTGTCTACAATCGCTTTATTGCCAAGCATAGTAGCCAGTTTGTTCTTTATGTTGTCGATATGGTCTTTGCCAAGGCGGACATAGATGTCTTTGGCATGATTGCTTTTTATATTTTGGCAATAGTGCTGATAAATTGCGGGTGCCATGGTTTCTTCTCTTTTTTTGGTAATAGCCTGTTGCAGCTGAACATACCAGGTTGAGTTAAGATCAACATTTTGAATGAACTGGTTGACATTATTTTGCCATTGTAGAGCATTGTTTGGATCAAGTGTTGTTAAATAGCTATGGATAAAATCAGCAGTGAAATCGATGAGGTCAGGACGGAGGTTTTTATTATCATTGACCCAAAACAATGTTTGATAGGCTCTGAAAAAATGATCGGTTTGGTAATTGAGTAAACTTTGTGTCAATAATTGACCACGCTCTAAATCAAATGTGTAATCACTTTTAAGCATGTTTGTTAAAATACTTTGGCTATAGTTGACTTTTGCTACGGTGTTCATCGTAAAATCAAAGTGCGGTATAGATATGTTATCAAACTGCTTCGAAAAAGTAGTTGGATCGAGGAGATATTCAGCCACCATGGCTTGAATGCTGGATAGTTCGTTGTTGGCATAGACATGCTTAAAAGCCACCGATGTGGTTTGTTTGGCAAAATCTTCAATGATTTGGGGATCAAACGGGTTGTCTTCTTGCGCAAGCAAACCAATTTGTTCGAAGGTCTTGTTTTCTCGGTTCATCTTTTCATAAGTTTCAATGAGTGTAGCAAATATATAATATCTACAGTTTTCCAGAGGGTAGATTGCATTAGGGTAGATGCCTCGAAACATTCTTTTTTCGCGCATAAACTTTGTTTGGGCTGGCTCGTTGATGCACATGCCTTCGGCCATGAAGTCAACAGAGTCATGCAATTGGTTGGTGAGATTGTCCCAGTATTGATCAGCTTGCTTATTGTGGGTTTCACCGATCAAATAGATTTTTTTTAACGCTTTTGCATCCATGCCTTGGATGCACGAATCCGCGAATGTTGTGCTGCTTAAAAACAGCAAAGAAGCTAGAAGTAGAATCGATTTTTGCATGGTTTCCCCCGTTCGGTATGTGAGCGATGTTCATAGCATACTGTTCAAAAAGCGCAATGCGTTAATCGTGCTGGCTAGGTTCTTCGAAGATACAAATCCCCCGGGTGTCTACCATCGGAAGTTGGCGTGTTCGTATGCAAGGAGGTTATGATCAAAATTTTTTGGCAGTTAAAGACTCCAATATTTTTTTTGTCCAACGATCATGAAAAGTCATCTAAGGTGATCCATCATAATGGATATATGGATCGTCTATTACGATTGCGTGTTATATAATGGTTAAGTTTTTGGTTGAGACAAATAGATTCGGATCCCACGTGCATGGTATTAAGCTTCCAGAGGAATTGACAAAGACTTAGAACGGATCTGTATAATGCATTGCATTATACAACGTGTTAGTGTAATATGATTGGCATGAAATTGTTTATGCATAAATCAAAAATATTTGTGTTTGTTGTCTCATGTTTGCCGCTGACGATTGTTTTTCCAGCTTTTGCACAATCTGGCCTAACCGAACGCGAAGCCGTTGACTTGATTCAAAATTTTGAGCAGGACGACTTTTTTATGGGTGAAATAACGTCTGATGAAATTCACGGAAATTGGGAAAAAATTTATCTTGGTGCGTGTAGTGTCGGGAACGGATGTCATGCGGTACCGTGTCAGGGTAATTGTTCAAATGGTGTAATCAGATTTGAAATGAATAACGCAGTGGTGATAGGATTAACATCCAATAGGGTACCCATATTTCTCAGTCATGATCATGTAGAGTATGATCTAATTGGGGGTTTAAGTGTAGAAAACAAATATATACTAACTACGCCTTGCAAAAAATTTAACGAAGCTGATGTCCTTGTGTGTAGAGACAGTAAAATCAAAAATAATGCATCTTATTTTAGTATTTATGAACGAAAACCGTCATAAAACAAAAGGTAACGGATAAGACTATTGCGGCTGTAAAAAGGTGGTGTAACTGGTACCTCGATTTGATACGGATTTAGGAGGTACGGAGACACAAGGTGGATATAAACCAGATTGGTCAAGAGCTGGCATAGGTCATCAGGGTAGAAAATCTGGGCAGAGTTTAACTCCGAGCTCAGATATACACTGCTTGAGTGAAGCCGGAGGCGAAAAAATTTTGCAATGTATTTCCGATATGTGCTTTAAAACGCCTATTCTTAAAGGCAAAGGTTAAACGTATTTTGCTTGCTGATGCTATTGGCAGCATGATAATGGTTTTGCGACATCTACCAAGGATCATTGTTTACAGATGCCTTAATTTTTATTGGCAATGTTTTTTTGTAGTTCAAGAAAAACTTGCAACTCTGCTGCACCTTCTTGTCCTGTTCCCGTTTTAGCATAGGGATAGTGCCTGTTCAGATAAAAAATGGCCTCTTGAATATGCTGGTGGGCGTTATCATAGCTTTTTGATTGATCGTAGACCATTGCATAGCGGTAGTGATAATATGCCATAAAATAATTGTTATCTTGGCAATCACGTATACTTCGATTGAAGACAGACAGGGCCAATCCCTGCTGATCAAAATCAAAATAGCCTTTGGCTGTATACAGTGATGTCATACATGATTCATATATCAAATGATTTGTTGAGAACACATTGACAAGTTTGTCTAGGCTTTTTACTTTTTCGATAGCATCAATGGAAAAAAGCAAGTAATTGAGGGTATCAAAGTAGGGATGATAGTTTCTGTCATATTCTTTGTCAAAACCGGCTTTTGTAAAATCTGCAAAAACTTTTTCTGTCAGTTGATCCGCGGGATATTGATCAAAACGTATATTTGCTCTGCGCTGTAAGAACTCCTGTGTTTGTTCTGTAAAGTCATTGTTTTGTTCACCGCAACCTCTGTGAATTGCCCTTGACATAAGTACATCGTTTTGATCTCTATGCCCAGCACCAAAAACATGTCCCAGCTCATGCGCAATTGTGCCAATCAAGGACTCTTTATAAAATTTTCGGTCAGTTTTGCATATCAACACGGTGGCCATCACCACCGGAACAAATTGCAAGGATCCACCTACATTTTCATCGTTGGCTCCAAAGTAATTTGCGGAAAGAGCAATGGTAATTTCTGTGCTTTTCTTGCTTCGTTGCGCATCTAATTTTTTTATCATTATAGGTAATACACCTGCCCGTGTCCAAACGTTGTTGTTGTATCTTGCAGTAAACTGTATATCGGTCTCTGACCATAAATCATTGATGCCTGTGACTGTTTCTTTGACAATGTTATCGATTTGTCCTGCTTGTGAAAATTTTTGCTTGGTGGTTTGATCGGTGACAAAGACCAAGTCAAATGTCGCTGCAAAACATGGCATAGTGATTGATACCACTGCCATGACGATTGATATTTTGATCCATATATTTTGTTTGTTCAACCGCATTGCTTCCCCCTAAAATATAACCATCAAATTACGATTCAATATAATGCATCGTGTCTATCACTCTTTGATTTCTTTGTCCAGCCTCATTTTGAGCTACCTGCAGCTTTTTTGTTTTTAGGGACCTGCCCAATCAAAATTCCATCTTCAGCGCACACCTTAACAACCGACTTATTTTTGACTCGCTTAGGATTTTGACAAAAAAAATGAAAAACAATTTATCGTCTCGTCTAGTTGTCGCTAGGAATCAGAGCCTTGATTTCATTCCACGCTTGAGTATTGTCCATTTCGGTTGGTTTGTCTTTAAGGGGATGATTTGGCCAATCACGTGTAGTGCCGTAGGTTCTCCAAACTGTCATATATGTCCGTATATCGATGATGGCAGTTGGCGTGTCTGTTTCATTGTAGTATGTGGATATTTTTTCTTTAAAAAGGTTCCATCGTTGGTTGGTGTTGGATGGTTTTTCAGATGTAACACCTGTGAGGTCTTCCCAGGAGACAAAGTCATGGTATTGTTCGGGGTCGGTGGGCCATCCCCAGACCCTTCCCCAGGTTCGATAGCCTTGATTAAAAGTTTGTTTATCATGAATGATAAAACGCTCTGCCTTGCCGACTTCAACCAGATGATAGGTCTCTTCGTTATCGTTTTTTTGCATTTTATGCAGTGGAATGTCTGGATTATTGAAAATTCGGATTTGTCGTTTCAGGCCGCTGTAGTAAATCTTTTTGGATGGGGCGTAAGCCGCAGATTGTCTAGCTTCCGTGCCAATGTAAAGCTCATCAATCAGTTTTGCAATCTGTGAATCGGTATATCTTTCAATATAAAGTTTGATCGGGTTTCGAACCAATATTTCAGAGATATTTAGATTGCTTAGGATGACACGTTCATAGGTGAGCTTGGAATAAATCAACGGCGCAACGATAATCCCCAGCCGTACATCTTGATTGTGTTTTTGAATCAGAGCGATGTATTCTTTTCTGGGCATGTAAGAAAGGTCGACAAGGTCTTTGTATTCTTGTGCACAACAATTTTTGTAGTTTTTCCCATATGAAATTTTTTGTAGGTAATCTTTGATTTTGGTTTTCAATAGTGCCGAACCAGGACCTGGATCGGTTTGGTGTTTCTTAGCAAGTTGCACAAGATGTTGCGCTTGGATTTGGGTCGGGCCTTTGGCGCGAAAAATCAAGTGACTTAACTCGTACAAATTCTGGCTATCAGAAAGATCAAAGTAGCTTTGCATGTCTGTAAGTTCATCTTTTTTGAGTGAAAGATAATTGTTGAGAAATGTTCTGACCGCAGCTGGAATATCTTGCTGAATAAAATTTTTTGTTGGCTTAGTATTTGCAAAAATGGTGAGCACATTATGTAAAAACATACGGTAAACATCCTGGTTGATATGCAGAGATTGGATCATATTTTGGTCTTGGACAAACTCTGGAAATTGGATGGGAATAAATTCAGGATTTTTTTTGTCCATTAAAAACAAAAACCAACAAATTTTACTCATGGCATGGGCC
>JAGRMV010000154.1 GCA_020441045.1 Deltaproteobacteria bacterium
ATGAAAACAATAATGCATAAAACAATCATGAGACCTGCTTTTTTTTTTTTTTTGATGACGTGCATATGTACCTAACCATTTATCTATATATTATGCCTTGATGTTCAAACGCCTGACAAAGGAATGAAACAAATGGCTTGGATTGGACTAGGTTTTGTGATATCAGGCTTACTTCAAATGGCTAGTTTTATTACATTCGTTCACATTACAGCATGTGTCTTATTGATTATCTTGATTCTTTTGCAACAAAGCAAAGGCGATGGCATGGGCAGTGCCTTTGGCGGTGGTGGATCGCAATCTGTTTTGGGCGCGCGTGGCGCTGCAACAGTGATCACCAAGATTACTACCATTCTAGCGATTACATTTATGGTTACCAGTCTTACTTTGGCTTATATGTCATCTAGACAGTCAACCGATAGTTTGCTTAAAACGCCTGCAGATCAGACTCTGGAAGAGCCAACTTTAAAACCTACTGAAGCTGAAGAAGATGGGGCGCAAGCAGAAGACTTGGAAGCGTTTTCAGGATCAGAAGAAGAGAGCGCTGCTGAGTCTGCTGAAGAAGACGAGGGTGAGCCTGCAGAACAAGAGCCTGCCTCAGCGACACCTTAATTTTTTGGCTTCTTGCGCGATCTAAAACTTTAAATCTCTTGTTTGTTTTATAGATTGTAAACTTTAGTTCACTGTATCTGTGAGCATGTGTCGTGATCAAGTGACAAAATGCTATAATGGTAAAGGTGGAGTCAGGAGTGCTGTGGTGAAACGTTTACAATACAAGGTTATGCAAGGGTTTTCTTTGATCGAGGTGATGATCGCATCAGTGTTGGTTATTCTTTTGGCATCAGGGACGTATCGGTTTTTAGCCTCACAAGGTACAACACAGCAAAGCGCAATCAAGACTTCGATCAAAAGAAATTTGGCACAAAAATCTTTGCAACGTTTTCAATTGGATGTCAGTCAAATTGATCCAAACTGGCAAAAACTTGGCTTGGCTAGTATTTACCCACATCAAGGCTACCGGTATGGTATCAATTATTACATGCATACAACCACTGAAGAGGAAGGGTTAAGCGATGCCGTAACATTGCTCCGGCGGCATGATAGTAAGACGACGATTCATCAAGTTGCCAGTGCGCTGCAAGCACCCACGCCAGCACCTTCAGATCCTGTTTACCAACCTTTGTTTAATGCATGGATCGATTTAACCAATGCGTCTACAGAGATTGCTGTGGATGATTGGGTGATTGTTTATCAGCCCGGTACCTATGTTTTGGCGTTGGTCGATGCGGTCAGACAAAATGCAGGTGTGGCAGGCGTGAAGCTTTCATTGCCTCCGACAACATTTTTGCAGACTACGCATTTGAATGTCAATAATCAAAATTCAGGTTTTGTCAGCCAAGCTGGGGTTGTTCCAGCAAGCTATGACTATAATGGTATGCTGACCGAGAGTAATGATGACAATATGGTACAGTTTCCGCAAAGTGCAACATATATGCAAGTTGTTTCACCTGTGACCTATGAACTTGATTGGATGACATCTAATGGCTTGCCCAAATCGGCAAGCAATACATATTTGCTTAGCAGTGCTGGATATAAACAAGGAGCGATCGTTCGCACCTCCTATGAAAATCGGCAAGCCGTCCGAGAGTATCTTGGCAAAGTGAGTCTACTTGGATTTACCTATGACGTCCTTAAAGGGACAACCTGGATGGGGAATGAAAAAATTGATGGTTATACCGATGGTGAGATTATTCGAGATGTTGGGCGAGAAAAATATGCAACCATTGCTGGGTTTTTCCGTCCCACTGATAATACCAGTTACAATCAATCTTCGTTTATCTCGACCTCGAGCATCGTTGGTGTTCGTATGATGGTTGCGCAAATGGAGCAAGCAAGTGTAGAAATGCAAGCGGCACGTAATGAAATCAAAGTCGCATTGGATCCGGCCTTTGAAGATGAACGCTATCAACACGAACATTTTTTACAAGCCAAAGCATCAGGTGATATCCACAGTGTTTCAGGACTTGGTGCGAAGGAACATATTGGCAAACCTTTGTATTTCCGCAATCCAAGTGATGATCAAGATTATATTATTTTGCCCGTGATGAACCTAGATGAAACCAACCCAGCTGCTGGTAAGCTTTTGTTTTTAGATCGTGATGGGTGTCCAGTGACTGGAGGCTGCCCAACTCCAGAGAATGCGCCACCGACCAATGAGTTTATTGTATCTTTTGGCGATGCAAACAATAAATTTTATCCATCACATGTTGAAACGATCAACGTCAACGGACAAACCAAGCTTTTGATCGGCGGGATGGGGATGGTTGCGGGTACGCGTTCACCTATGATGGCGACCATCGATGTGGGAAGTGGATCAATCCATAGTGCATTGACCAACGCTACGCCAGGGACACTCTGCTCCATGGCCAATTGTACGTTGCATGTGCTTTCAGCGCAGGCCGCGGGTACGAGTATGAAGGACACCGCCTCGGGTATGCTTTATCATAACAACGAAGTGTGGGTTTCTTCGCTCACCAAATCAGATCCTGCCAATGGTGAAGTTACAATGTATAAGTCTACACTCGGTGCCAGTGGTTTTGGTAGTTTTACGCAAGTGACCCTTAATACAGGTAACACAGCTCAGGACCGCGTTGTTTCAGCGGTGGGTGATAAGTTTTTCAATCACAATGGTGTAGATTATCTGCCCGTATGTCTTTCTAGAACGTTGCCTTGTACACGTACACCAGCAGGCGGCGGTGGTGGTATCATTATCAGTCCTCCTCCTAATGGCGGTGGTGGAACACTTGGAAATTCGGCCAGTTTAGACCATTTATGGCGTTGGCTGAACCCAGTTGACACTTGCTATGCGGATGAAGAAACGGTTGGGGGAGGTGTTGGAACTATCTCTGTCGAAAATACCAATGCGCCATGTACTGCGGCCGCCCAAGAAGATGGAAAGATCTATTTGTATCCTGTCTCTGGTACCGGATCTCCTATCCATATTGCGGACCATAACTATCTTTGTACGACACTGCAGTCTGTTGGCAATAACCTGATGGTTGGAGGTAAGTTGGTAACGCAAGTCTTGCACGAAGAAGAAATTCTGGCAGTGCTAGAAAGTGGGGATACGCCGCCGTTGTTGTATACTGATGAAATCGCCGATGCAGGAACTAGTAGTTATGCCGACGCCTATCTTACATTTAATAGCGCATTTCCTGAATCGACTGCGACAGTGGGTGGCGAAGTGTCTTATTATGGTCCGACCATTACATGGAACAGTGGTACCAATGTCAATGTCTTTAATGATGGTAGCTTGGGTGTAGCTCTAGGCAATCGCTATATTCCATCCTCTGGTGGCAATATGTTTCAACAATCAGTGATTACAATGGACATGAATCCAGGTGGAATGAATGATCGGGTGGTTTCCAATATACTTACGGTGATGTCAAATTTGAACCAAAGTAATGTGAGTTCGTCTTTTCATGAGCAGAAATTAAATTTATCGGGTGATGTTGTGTTGCCTGGAGTGATGTATTATTCGCAAAGCAGTCCACGAACCGAAGTGATGCCACTGCCTTATATTGAAACAGCGATGAGTGAGACGCAGTGGTTTGAGTTTTTTCTCGATTATTATGATCCGAAAGATAGAGTTACGGATACTGATTACAACATTGAAACACCTGATGAAACCCAAGCGGTTTGTACCAACTCCATTCCTGCTTCATGCGGGTTTGGCGGCTAGTCTCACGCTTCTAGACCTCCTATAGAAGTCCTGGTATAGGAAGGACATGACAAAAAAAGTAGTAATTGTATCTATGGCCCGTACACCTATTGGTAGTTTTATGGGATCTCTTGCGAGCTTTTCAGCGCCAACACTTGGTAGCTTTGCGATCAAAGCAGCGGTTGAGCGGGCAGGGATTTCGGCCGATGTGGTGAGTGAAGTGATCATGGGTAATGTTTTAACTGCAGGCGTAGGACAAGCGCCGGCGCGGCAAGCTGCTAAAATGGCTGGGCTTCCCAATCATGTGCCAGCTCTGACCATTGGCAAAGTTTGTGGCTCCGGTTTAAAAGCTGTGATGCTTGCATCCCAAGCCATTGCCCTAGGAGATGCGGAAGTAGTTGTTGCAGGTGGTATGGAAAGCATGTCTAATGCGCCATATGCACTTCCCAATGCGCGCAAAGGCTATCGTCTTGGGAATGCTACCATGATCGACACCATGGTGCACGATGGTTTATGGGACGCATACAACAATTATCATATGGGCAATGCTGCTGAGCTTTGTGCCAAAGAATGTGGCATATCTAGAGAAAATCAAGATGCCTTTACCATAGAGAGTTACACGCGTGCGATCAAAGCACAAAAAGCCGGAAAGTTTACAACCGAGATTGTACCGGTTGAAATCAAAGACCGTAAGGGTAATTTGACAGTTGTTACTGAAGATGAAGAACCGCAAACGGTGAACTATGAAAAAATCCCAACCTTACGACCGGTGTTTGACAAAGATGGTACCATCACTGCGGCCAATGCATCGACCATCAATGATGGGGCAGCAGCGTTGGTATTGATGTCTGAAGAGAAGGCCAAAGATTTGGGATGTTCTGTTATTGCAGAAATTACCGGATATACGCAAGCAGCACGTGAGCCCGAATGGTTCACCATTGCGCCTGCCGATGCCATTGCCAAACTGGGTGAAAAACTTGGATGGGACTTACGCAATGATGTGGATCTATATGAGATCAATGAAGCGTTTTCAGTGGTTTCTCTGGCGGTCAATGACAAGCTGCATATTGATGCATCCAAGGTGAATATATATGGTGGCGCTGTTTCTCTCGGCCATCCGATTGGAGCCAGTGGTGCAAGAATTTTAATCACGCTATTGTCCGCGCTACAACAGGAGAATAAACAAAAGGGAATCGCTTCCCTTTGTATTGGTGGCGGAGAAGCAGTAGCATTAGGAGTACAAAGATGATCAAAACAATTGGAGTTGTTGGAAGTGGTCAGATGGGCAATGGTATTGCCCATGTTGCTGCACAAAAAGGTTATGACGTTATTATGAGTGATGTTTCTGAAGAACGGGTCGAAGCTGGATTTGCAACCATTGCAAAAAATCTAGATC
>JAGRMV010000155.1 GCA_020441045.1 Deltaproteobacteria bacterium
TTGCATCCAAAAAATCATATTGGTCGAGCATTTGTTTTGAAACCCACTGCAACTTTTGATGGGCATGTGGAGCCAACTCTTTTGTCATTTTCATCTGCGCATAAAAAAACTGAATATGAACCTTGATAAGCGGGTACTGATAGCAAGTTTCGTGAAAAAACGAAATATCTTCAAGCTCCAATGCCAACTCCTCGCGAATCTCTCGGTGCAAGGCTTGCTCAAAACTCTCATCTACTTCTACTTTGCCACCAGGAAACTCCCATTTTCCTTCATTCGAGTCGCCCTGCCGACGTTGGCCAATTAAAATACGTTTATGCTGGTCTTCTAAAACCAACGCTGCGACCTGGATGACTTTCATTATACTTCATCCTTCACCCAGTAAGACTTTGTATTCGGGTAATAGCGCTGTGCCTCAGGATAGTCCGAAACTTGGGTAAGTTGGATCAAATCTCCTTTTTGTACATCTGCCATCTGACGATTTTTTTTATCGAAATAGTAATAGCCAATTTCTTTTTGATCACACACGTACATAGCATGAACTTTTTTTATTTTGGTCTTGAGCTTGGGTGAAAGCACTCTTTTTCTAGGCTCATTGATTTTATGCTGACCTGCTAAAAGATAGGCGTATTTCAAGGCTTCAGAGTGGTGTCCTAATGCTTGGTCCATTGACTTGCGAAAGTCACCCATCTCCCAAGGCGCTTCAAAATGGCACCAATCACCTTCATTTTTCAACATCGGACACACTAAATTATGGGTACACGGCGCCCAAATATGCAATCCCAAATCCGTCAAGGTGCTTTTATATTGCATTAACTTTTGCGCAGTTTCTTTTAAAGCCGGCTCTACCATAACAATCCAGGCATGTTGCTTCATTCCCTTAAGGATATTGCCCAAAGCCAAATCACTAAGTTCATTGATCACGTTAGAAAACAAATACACATCATATGACTGTTGGATTGGAGCAATGTTTTGTACATCGACTGTTTTTGTTTTTACACCGATTGGCATAAGACTTGTCCGCGTCAAATGTTCTTTGGCAAATGCAAGAGCCGCTGAGCTTTGATCTAGCAGATGAAATACAGGCAACCTTTTCTTACGCATTCGACTAAGAAAAATTAGAAATGCCTCACTGGCAGCGCCTGTGCCTGCACCAACATCCAATATCGAGAGCTGCGTTGGCAAATCATGTAACTTTGCAGGAACTCGCTCCAGCACATGCAGCATCCGATGTATGCTAGAGCTATGAAAATACATGGCATAAGCCGCTATATCTATCGGATCGATCAAATAATTGCCAAGCAGCGCCTTGCGATGCATTGTAAAATCATCTGAGATCTGCTCAATCCGCTTGCGCAAAGACTTTCGCAAGTCTTTTGGCAAAGACTCAATGGTTCTGCAGTCCCATTGCATCAAATCACTCACGTGGACAAAAAGGTTCCTCTCAATATCTTGATAACTCATGCTTGGATGATATACCAGATTGTCTATGGCAAAGAAAACCTTCCTTCTTGACGGTAGCGCAATCGCATACCGAAATCACTTCGCCTTTGGCGCAAGTCCACTGACCAATAAGAAAGGCATGGACACCAGTGCTTGTTTTGGTTTTGCCAATACACTTTTTCGTATCCTCGAACAGGAAAAACCTGATTATATTGCTGTGGTTTTTGATACACCCGAGCCGACCTTTCGCCACAAAATGTTTTCGGAATACAAAGCAACACGCGAAACAATGCCCGATGAGCTTCGTGTCCAGCTCCCGATCATTCGAGAAATGGTTGAGGCGATGAACATTCCATTTATCAAAAAAGATGGCTTAGAAGCAGATGATATCATTGGCACCCTTGCCTATCAGGCACAAGCACTCGGACACCAAGTATACATGGTGACGGGTGATAAAGATTTTATGCAGCTGCTCAAGCCCAACATCTTCATGTACAGTTTACAAAAGAAATCTAAGTTAGATGTACTTGACGCCAGCGCCCCTGAACAAAAATGGGGTATTCCAGTACAACACGTCACTGACATGTTGGCGCTGATGGGCGATGCCAGTGATAACGTACCTGGTGTACCCGGCATTGGCGAAAAGACTGCTGCTAAACTCATTCAAACCTTCGGTGGTCTAGATGAAATCTATCATCATATTGGTGATGTCAAACCCCAACGCATTCAAGACAAATTACTCGAACACAAAGAGCTTGCGTATCTTTGCAAAGACTTGGTCACCATTGTCACCGAGGCTGAGCTTGCCATCACTCCGGATGAGCTCACAATCCAACCGATGGAAACAACCGAGCTTAAACGTATATTCAAAGAGCTTGAATTTCATTCCTTACTCAAAAAAATTCAACCCAAAATCTCCGCAACCGAAGTTCCCTATCCAACTCCAAAAAAAAATACGCCCTCTGTCTCCTCTACCCCCCATGCCAAAACATATCAGTTGATCACCACTGAAAAACAGTTGATCGAGTTAGCACAAGAACTTTCGCAAGCCCCAGTATTTGCCGTAGATACTGAAACTACGGGCCTCGACCCCATTACATCCAAGATCATTGGCATTTCATTTGCCACCCTACCTCATACAGCTTCGTATATATCTTTTGCCCATGCCGAGTTTTCGCCAAGTCAAGCTTGGCAAATACTAAAACCCATACTGGAAAGTCCTGACCACCCAAAAGGAGGACAGAATATCAAGTACGATCGACATATTCTTTGCAATGAAGGCATTCATCTACAAGGCATTGTATTTGATACCATGATTGCTTCTTATTTGATTGACCCTAACAATCGACAGCATGGTATTGATGCCATTGCCCAACAGTACCTTGGCATCGAAAAAATTTCTACAGAAAGCCTTATCGGCAAAGGGGCCAAGCAAATTTCCATGACCGAAGTCGATATTGAGAAAATCACCCAATATGCCTGTGAAGATGCAGATATCGCCTTACAGCTTCATTTCAAGCTGCAAGAAAAAATTGAAAGCATGGACCTAGTTTCAGTATACAAAAACATTGAACTGCCCTTACTTGAAGTTTTAGGTGATGTGGAAAGAAACGGCATCAAAATTGATAAGGACCATCTTGCCCAGCAATCAAAAACGCTACAAAAACAAGTCGATCAACTTGAGAAAAAAATTCATAACATGGCCGGCAAAGACTTTAATATTAAGTCACCCAAACAGCTGGGTCCGATCTTATTTGAAGAATTAAAAATCCAAGAGACTTGTAACGTCAAAAAAGTAAAAAAAACCAAAACGGGGTATGCTACAGATTACGAAACGATGCAAAAATATACCGATCACCCAATTGTGGTTGATATCTTAGCATACCGAAACCTGACCAAACTGATTTCGACCTATATTGACGCCTTGCCAACCCTGATCAATGCAAAGACAGGGCATATTCATACATCATTTAACCAAACTGTTGCAGCAACTGGGCGACTTTCAAGTTCTGATCCGAATCTACAAAACATTCCTATTCGCAGTGAGGAAGGCAGACGTATCCGCGAGGCATTTGTCGCCTCTGAGAAAAACTGGCAAATTCTTTCAGCTGATTATTCTCAAATCGAGCTACGTTTACTGGCGCACTTAAGCGGCGATCCCACTTTGATTGAGATGTTTCAAAGTGGGCAAGATGTACATACCCAAACAGCTTCCAAAATTTTTGATATCGCACTTGATCAGGTCAGCTCGCAGCAGCGTGCCAGAGCAAAAACCATCAATTTTGGCATCATCTACGGTATGGGGCCACAACGCCTTGCCCGGGAAAATAAAATCTCCCTCGATGAAGCAAAACAATTTATCGAAAACTATTTTGCAACTTTTTCACACGTGCAAGATTTTTTTACTGACGTGTTAGAAAAAGCCAAGGCACAAGGCTACGTCACGACGCTGACCGGAAGACAACGACCTGTTGATCTAAAATCAAAAAACCCAATGGTCAAAGCTTTTGCGGAACGTATTGCAATCAATACCCCACTTCAAGGTAGCGCCGCAGATTTGATCAAACTTGCGATGATCGACATTCATCAAGAATTACAAACTGGAAATTGGCAGGCGCGCATGCTCATACAAGTCCACGATGAATTGGTTTTTGAGGCACCTACAAACGAATGCAAAAAGCTAGAAGACATGGTCAAAACCAAGATGGCCAACGCCATGCAGCTGCGCGTCCCTCTGATCATCGATGCTGGGATTGGAGATAACTGGTCAAGCGCACACTGATATCTCACGTAAGAATGTATCAGCAACAAATCTTTATTGACTTTGACACCTTTTGATAAGCTGTCGCTCAAAACCATCTTTGTGGAAAGTGCCAATACTCAAAATCATGTCTTCATTCAAATCAAATGCATAATCTGCCATGAAGACGTCTCTCTGCAGAGATGTCTTTTCGATCATGGTCAATACAACATGATAACTTTGCGCAACTTGGTTCGGAACAGAGCCAACTGGATAAGTCAACGCAAGTTGCTTAAACCTTGGTTCATAAGTTTGAGATACCTGATCGATAGTATCAAGAGACGTTGTTCTTAGTCTGCCTCTATACTCATTGACCAATGTATCGAGCTTCTGCAAAAAGGTTTCAAAGGCTTCTTCTTGCGAAATCTGGCTTCGGCCTCTTAATGTATTGTCTTCTGCCCGATAGGCAAATTCTTGCATTTGTCTGAGTTGACTACTGTCTATTCCATGTAATTTATGAAGAGATGGGTCCTGCTGATACAATCCTTCTCCAAGATACATATAAAAACCAAGACTTGTATAATAAGAGAAAAAAACTGGGTACTGAGGCAATAAACCGACATTTGTAAAGTACTGCTGCCCTGTACTATAATCTTTCAAAAAAGCGGCGACATTGATCGCCAAGCTTTCCTGATCTATTTCAACTCCAACATGCATATTCGGATACCGCGCGATGATTTGTTTCCAAACCATCAAATCTTCATGCAAAAGTTTGATCGAATCACCCGCATCATTGAGCGCCTTTTGCACCATTACTGCATAATTGGGAGGTAGTGCATCTGGGAAAAATGTTTTTGCC
>JAGRMV010000156.1 GCA_020441045.1 Deltaproteobacteria bacterium
GGTGATATTCTTGAAGGTGCTGAAATATACAATACAGAAGTGATCGCTTCGATAGAACGTCCGATCAAAGAGAAGTCTGGTATCGCCGTTTTATATGGTAATCTCTGTCCCGGTGGTGCCATCATCAAACCAAACGCGGCCAGTCCGGAACTTTTGCATCATAGAGGAAGAGCCTATGTTTTTGAGAACATCGAGGATCTGAAAGCAAAAATCGATGATCCAACTACAGGTATCACAAAAGATCATATCTTGGTGCTTAAGGGGTGCGGCCCTGTGGGCTATCCAGGTATGCCGGAAGTTGGAAATATGCCAATTCCGAAGCATTTGGTAGAACAAGGCGTCACCGATATGGTCCGTATTTCAGATGCACGGATGAGTGGAACAGCTTTTGGTACAGTTGTATTACATGTATCTCCAGAAACGGAAGCCGGCGGACCATTGGCAGTTGTAGAGACTGGTGATGAAATAGAATTAAATGTTGCATCGGGAAAACTTGATTTGCTGATTACCGATGATGAGTTACAAGCACGTTTAAAGCATTGGCAGCCTTTGGCAAAAAAATATGCCAGAGGATACTATAAACTCTATCAAGATCATGTTATGCAAGCTCAGCACGGTGCTGATTTTAACTTTTTGGTCGGGAAAAGTAGTTCCATCGTAGAAAGAGAGTCGCATTGATGAAGAGTACATACGCAGGGATTGCAAATCAGCATGTTTTTGTGACGGGGGGTGCTACCGGTATTGGTCGATCTATGGTAGAGGCCTTTGCGAACCAAGGCGCCGCTGTTTCGTTTATTGATATTTTGGTACAAGAGGGGGAAACGCTTGTCCAGGAGCTAAAAAATCAAGATTGCAAAGTTTGTTTTCTTGAGACTGATGTGCGTGATCATGATGCTTTGATCGCCAGTATTCAGACTGCGGCACGAGATTTTGGACCTATAACGACATTGGTCAATAATGTTGCTAATGATCAACGGCACGCTGTGATGGAAACGACCCAAGCGTGGTGGGCTCAATGTATGGACATTAATCTTAATGCTTCATTTTGGGCGGCACAATCAGTGTATCCAATGATGAAAAAGCAAGCGGGCGGTAGTATCATCAACGTGAGCTCTATTAACGCTTTATGGGGACCTGACAATATGCCGGGTTATGTGACGGCCAAAGCGGGGCTTTTGGGGATGACCAAAGCCTTGGCCAGAGAATTTGGCAAGGACCGGGTCAGAGTCAATACAATTTCTCCTGGTTGGGTCGTTACGGAGCGACAAAAGAAATTGTGGCTTACGCCAGAAGCGGAAAAAGAATGGAAAAAATTACTTTGCTTGCCCGATATGATCGAGCCCGAAGAAGTTGCGTCACTGGCTTTGTTTCTTGCCAGCGATGATAGTCAAAAAATCACCAGCCAAAACTTTATCATTGATTGTGGACGCATCTAAGATCATCATTGTTGACTGGGGTACCAGCAGTTTTCGTAGGTATCTACTAGATCTGTCTTTTACTTGTTTGGAAAAATCTGAATGTGGCACAGGTATTTCGACCATTGCTACCGGTGAACAAAAGGCATTTTTAGATGCAGAACTGTCTGAATGGAAACATCATACGATCAGCGCAGTTTACTTGGTAGGAATGGTTACTTCAAATCTTGGTTTTTTACCTGGTGATTACGTCAAGCTTCCAGCGCGTGCACATGACTTGATCCAAGGTATCATGATGAATAAAAGCAGGCCGCTTAGGGTTATTCCAGGTGTTTCCTACGCCTCTCCGACCATTGGTTTTGATGTCATCCGCGGCGAAGAAACATTGGCTATTGGAGCCTCTATCCTGCATCCCGAAGTTGGTTGCGTTTGTTTGCCAGGCACCCATAGTAAATGGGTTTGGGTGGAAAATGATTGTATCAAACATTTTCAAACGATGATGACCGGAGAAGTGTTCGCACTTCTTCGCAAGCATTCTATTTTGCGATCTGATCTTACAACATGGAATGAAAAGCTTTTTTTGGAAGGTTTGCAAGACAGTAAAAACAATGCAAACCTTTTGCACGCACTTTTTGCCGTTCGTACCAAACAACTTTCTAAGAGCCATACTCAGGAAGATACCTATAGTTATCTTTCTGGTCTGATGATCGGCTCCGAGTTTTGCCATATGCAAATGCAATATAGTGGTATCCTACACATTTGTTGTGATGAAGATTTGGGCCATGCCTATGGTTTGGCTGCAGATGTATTTGGCATCAAATATGTGCAAAGTTCTTCATGGCAAGCACTGTTTGCGGGTATTGCGCATATTCATCATTTGATAGAAGCAGAGGGCAACAATGAATCTTAAGCAAGAACTGGATCGTCAGAAAATCATTGCAATTTTACGGGGCCTTACCCTAGCCGAGGCTGTTGACGTCGGAGAAGTACTCCTTGCGCATGATATTACTGTCATGGAAGTTACACTGAATTCCCCAGATGCTTGTCAAAGCATTGCAAGAATGACAACAGCGTTGCAAGGTCGAGCTGTGGTTGGAGCTGGTACAGTAACAGAGAAACAGCAAGTACAGCAGGTTGTCGATCATGGAGCCTCTTTTTGTATTTCGCCCAATACCAATCCAGATGTGATTGAAGCGTGTTTGCAGCATCAAATTATCCCAATGCCAGGTTGCTTGACCCCGACCGAGGCTTTTCAAGCGGTTGCGTACGGGGCGAAGCATCTTAAACTTTTTCCTGCAACAAGTGTTGAGATTAACACAATCAAGGCCTGGAAATCTGTCTTGCCAAAGCATATCAAAGTATATGCTGTTGGGGGTGTCGATGAGACCAATGCGGGACTTTATTTGAGTAAAAAGGCCGATGGTTTAGGCATTGGTTCCTCTTTGTATTCCAGTGGTGTTGATTTGCAAGAACTGGATCAACGAGCCAAATCGATACGGCAAAGTATTGCTGAATATACGGTGTGATTAAACTGTAATTGTACGACCGCGGGTGATGTTGTTTGTCCGCTCAATAGCTTCGCAAGTTCTTACTGCAAAAGACATCATCAGCTCAGAGTTAAAATGAGCTTTATCTGCCCACTAAAATTATTAAAACCATCCGATGTTAAAGATCTCTAGAAGTCTTTAACTTTTCTCACGTGCAACATATATTTTGGCAGTGAAAAGGGGGTGTGGGCTGGTGAATCTTTCTTAAACGCTTCAGATTAGATGTTTGATGTCTTTGATGAAGAAATGATTAAAATTTGCTAAATTTCAAGAGCTTCTATATAGGGTCTGTTATGAATTTACATCCAATTGATATTACCATTATTGTTGTTTACTGTGTCGCCCTCTTGGGTATTGCCTACTGGGTTTCTCGTGAGAAAGACGGGAAAGAAAAAGATGCAAAATCTTACTTTCTGGCAGATCGCTCATTGCCTTGGTGGGCCATTGGTGCTTCACTGATCGCTGCCAATATTTCTGCCGAACAAATCATTGGGATGTCTGGTTCGGGATATGCCATTGGTTTGGCGATTTCGGCTTACGAATGGATGGCAGCATTGACCCTGATCATTGTTGGAAAATACTTTATTCCGATTTTCTTGAAAAAAGAAATTTACACGATGCCAGAATTTTTGGAAAAACGTTATGATCATCGAGTACGGATGATTTTAGGGATTTTCTGGTTGGTGGTGTACGTGTTTGTCAACCTTACCTCAGTTATGTACCTGGGAGGATTGGCGATCAATACGATTACCGGACTTGATATGCAAACAGGGATTACAGCCCTTGCGGTGTTTGCACTGTTATACTCTATCTATGGTGGACTAAAAGCGGTTGCGATGACAGATATTATACAGGTTGTAATGTTGATCTTTGGTGGTGTGATTATTACCTATTTGGCATTGAACAATATCAGTGGTGGCGCGGGTAGCATGCAAGGCTTTACGATGCTACTAGATCAAGCAGCTGACAAGTTTGATCTGATCTTAGACAAAGAACATTCCTTTTACTCCGACCTTCCAGGTATATCTGTACTGATAGGCGGGATGTGGATCATGAACCTTTCATATTGGGGATTCAACCAATATATCACTCAGCGCGCCTTGGCAGCGAAAAGCTTAGATGAAGCGCAAAAAGGTATCGTTTTTGCTGGGTATTTAAAAATGCTTATGCCGTTGATTATTGTTATTCCTGGTATCGCAGCGTATGTTATGGATCCTACGTTAAGTCCAGCTGACAAAGCCTATCCAACATTGATGACACTTGTGCCTGTTGGTTTGAAAGGTTTGGTTTTTGCGGCGCTGATTGCAGCGATCGTTTCTTCTTTGAGCTCGATGGCCAACAGTATTTCGACCATTTTCACGATGGATCTCTACAAGCGTTTTTGGGTCAAAGATGCAAGTGAGAGCAAGTTGGTCAAAGTAGGCCGAATTGTGGTGGCCGTATCTTTCCTTATTGCTGTGCTTGTGGCCAAGCCGCTTTTAGGAAACTTGGATCAAGCCTTCCAATTTATCCAAGAATTCACTGGTTTTTTCACACCAGGTATTGTGGCGATCTTTATGCTTGCGGTATTCTATAAGCAAACCACCGCAGCTGGCGCCCTTGCTGCTGCTTTAGGTTCGTTGGCATTATCGATTGGAATGAAACTTGGCATGCCTGCGTTTCCATTCATGGATCGAATGGGTGTTGTGTTTATTTTCTCGATTGTGGTTGCGGTTGCCGTTTCTTATATGCAGGGTAATAAAGTGCATGAAAAAGCGATTGATCTTAATGATGTTTCGTTTAAGACATCGAAGAATTTCAATTTGGCGACCTTGGGGATTGTGCTGATGTTGATTGGGCTTTATGCGGCATGGTGGTAAGGCTGTCGCTTTTTGCGATTTGGTAATACTTTAGATTTTTTTGTATTGTAAAGGGTTTTTATAGCTAGAAATGAGGCACGTATACCACTGGTTTTCAAACAGCTTCGCAAGTATTGAAAACCAGTGGTATACGTGCGTCTAGTCATTCAATCGCAGCTTTGGTTGGGGAAGTGAAAA
>JAGRMV010000157.1 GCA_020441045.1 Deltaproteobacteria bacterium
TTGGTGCTATCGACACTAGGCCCGGCGCCGGCAAAAATTTGTAAGTTACCGAGCATGTGGACAAAGACAAAGCCAATCATGATCAAGCCTGTCAGTGCAACAATGGTTTTTTTAAAAATGCTCGAATGAAAAATCTGGCAACAAGTCTTAGACATGGAGATAAAACTTTCTTGTTTTGGTTATAACGCGAGACAGATATATCCTATTTTCTGGCACCAATCAAAGGTTGTTATCATGATCTATGTCATATGCGGTAAACAAGCATGCCAACTTTGGTGTGCGATACAAATGATGGGTATGAAGCGCTTGGATAGGTTCAAGGAAACTGCAAAAAATGGTTTTAAACAGTTGTACTTTTGCCTAAATGGTGCAACCGAATACGTCGCTGGCGCATGATAAAGGAAGCAAGACTCCATATAAGCAGGATGTAAGGTAAACTTGTATTTTTTAAAGCCCCTGCATTACAACCCAGGCCATTTCCAACGGATGTATCGGTATGAGTTAATGAATCATTATTTTCTGAAGTCGCGTCCATATTTTCATTGTCTGTACCCTCTGGCATATTTTGATTAAGTACTTCGCTTGCCTGCCCACTCCCCTTGATCATGCTGAAGGAGTCTAATACTTGCGCATTTTCATTGATAAACTGCATATCAAGTCGTCCACCATCGATATCGATGACAACGGATCCTAAACTCGGAAGGGATATAAACATCGCAGGATGATCATAGGGCTCGTTGACATTGACTTTTCCAGAACTGCCTGCCACGGTATAGACCACCCCTTGTTGTGGATTGACACCTAGAGAGGGTTTGGTATACGCGCCATCTTCGCCTTCACGTCCGTTGCCTGGCTGGACAATCATCGTGTTGCTATTAAAAGTGTTGGACAAACCGTAGTGACCTTGCAATAAAAATGATCGCTCATAACCATGGCTATGGCCTCCAAGCACCAAATCGACGCCGGCATTTTCCAAAATAGGGTTAAATACTTCGCGCATCTGTTTCATATTGCCACTGTCAGAGTCGTGTGATCCCTTGGTATAAGGTGGATGATGCCAATAGACGATGATCCAATCTTGATCGGTGGCCGCCAAGTCTTCCTCAAACCACATCGCCATAGCGCCAGTTGCGCTTCGGCTGGACACCAATGAATCTAAAACCACCAGATGAATATTTCCATAGTCAAATGAATAATAATTTTCGGTGCCTGAAGCAAGTCCCCCAGCTTCTGCATTCGTAGGCAAGTCAAAAATATCTAGATACGCAGTTTCTCCAGCATCAAGGAGGCTATGATTGCCAATGGCTGGCCACAAAACAGATTTTCGTAGCATTTCTGGATATGTATCAAAAACGGCATTTTGAAATTGCGTGTCGGTCCCATTTGGGTAAGCATTGTCTCCGAGCATCATCCATAAATCTGTGTGCGTGTTGCCAGTAAAAGCATAGTATGCATCTCTGACGTCACGCGCGTCCGCAGTGGCAGTGCCTGAATCTCCTAATACCCACATTCGCGTTTTTTTGGCGACGCCTTTGGCAGGGGCTGTCCAGACAAAGTAATCTGGACCACTGGCCAAAACTTCTGTGCTCGATCCAATAGAGTAATAGTATTTTGTATTCGGATTTAATCCAGTCACTGTGACAAAGTGATCTTTGACATTGCTGTTGCTCAATTTTTGTTGATTAAGATCGTTTGGATCCGTTCCGTATTTGACCAATCCGTTGCTATTAACATCTGTGCGCCAAGCAAAAGTAACTTGCACATCGGACCCAGATTGCAGATATGGACCTCGTTTAAGTTCAAGCGCAAAGCTTGAAGATAATGGGAGGCAGAGAAATATCAAAAGGTAAAGGTGCTTCATGGGCTACTACTTTCAATTTGTTTTAATCGTGTTTGGACTTCAAGGTTTTGTGGAAAAGTTTTTAGTGTGTGCTGAAGAAAGGAAGTTGCTTCTGCCTGTCGACCGAGTTCAAGCAAAACATTGGCACGATCTATTCTTGCCCTGATCGTGTCTCTTTTTTCAAGGGCTTTGTTGGCTTGTTGTAATGCGTGCTCAAGTGTAAGTTGCGCCTGCCCGGATTGGCCAGTTTTTTCGAGATAAACGGCGCGCTTGATCTGCCATGCAGTGCTAATCGGGTAGGTCTGAATGATTTTTTCTGTCAAATCAAGGGCTTTGTTGAATGCTTTTGTATCTTCATACAATGCCAAAAGAGGTTTGGTGAGAGATGGTACCAACCCCAATTCTTGCAAGCCTTGTTCAAAAATTGCCTTTGCGTGTTGGTGTTGTTGCAGCGATTGATAACATTGCCCAGCTGAGATATATGCGTCGGTCGATTTGAATAAGGCCAAACTTTTTTCGTGATATGTGCAAGCTTGCTGTTTTTGCCCAGTCAGATCATAAAGTAGGGCAAGCTTAGAAAAAACTTTTGGAGAGTTGGGGTAAACCGATACATATTGCTCGAAATCTAAAATTGCTTTGGGGTATGCTTTCTGTTCAGACAAAATGTAACCTCGCTCCAACCAGAGTGCAGGAACATCATAGGATTTCGAAGTTAGAAAAACAATATCAGCATAGGCTTTTTCTAGATGACCATCTAGTCGATACAATCGAGCTCGGTCCAAACGAAGTTCAAAAGAATCTTTATTGTTGTTGATTTTTTCAGACATCTTATCGATCTGAACATGCAATCCCTCATGTGCATAGGTCGGCAAGGAGATGGCAAGAAGAAAGAGAAAGAAAAACGGTGTGTACATACGATGCGGCATCATACCGGTAAATAAGCAACATGCATGCCATATATTTTAAGTAATGATTTTAGCATGTTAAAAAAACTAATGGCAAGAATACTGCAAAAAATGCATAGTTCAGGTCATTTTTGACGCAATATGCTTTTTATTCCCCACCGATTTATCTTTTTGCTATCTTCAGATCTTTATTGAAGTGATGGGCTTGGATTTACTTTGTGGATATGGTGATCTTGTTTTTTGCAATTGTACTGCTTTATTTTTATTGTAGGGGGAAATAAAGTTACCCGGATTGTCAAATGTGCTTTGATCGTATATAATTGAAATAACAACATTAAATTAAATCAAAATACTATTTTATTTGAAAAATATTTAACTGTTACATTTTATATAGTTTTGTGATTTTTCTTCATGCTACGATGGGCGCTGGGGGTATCCATGTTAAAGAGGGTAGTATTGACAAAGCTGCTATTATTTGCCGTTATTACGATGCAGAGTTGTTTGCAATCCAATATTGGTGTTACGCCGACAGATTCTGATATCCTGCAAAGTCCAGCGTGCGCAACTTGTCATGGATCTTCTGAAAATGCAGCGCCACCCAATGATACCCAAGGACGTACAGACCCTTCATTGATTAGCATTGGCGCCCACCAAGCCCATCTTGTAGAGGGCCCGTATCGTATTGCCCTTGCTTGTAACGATTGTCATCTGGTCCCAACATCCATCGATGCCGTAGGGCATATCGATTCCGATTTACCGGCCGAGGTCATCTTTGGTGAGTTGGCCAACATTCGCGGCGCCAATCCAGAGTGGAATGGCAACAGTTGCTCAGACGTCTATTGTCACGGTTCCGCGCTCAGCGGTGGGTCCAACAATACACCTGTATGGAACATGGTCGATGGCTCACAAGCGGCATGCGGTACTTGCCACGGCCTTCCGCCAGGACCACCCCATACCACAGATACAGATTGTCATACCTGTCATGCTGAGGTGGTCAATGATCGTAACGAAATTATCAATAAAACCTTGCACATCAATGGCGAGGTCAATGTCACTGGCGGCCAAACTTGCACCTCTTGTCATGGAACAATGGGCGTCAACAATGCGCCGCCGTTTGATACATCTGGTAATACGGCGACCTCTTTTCGAGGGGTGGGCGCGCATCAAGCCCACATGAATGCAAGTATCAGCAACAATATTTCATGTGTAGAGTGTCACTTGGTCCCGAGCCAAATTACCGATGCAGGTCATATTGATACCGGGCTGCCGGCCGAAATCAGCTTTGGCCAGCTTGCCAAAACCGGCAATCAAACGCCACAGTGGAATAATACAACGTGCGCCAATGTCTATTGTCATGGCAGCTTTAGCGGTGGTAAAGACTTTGAACCCAATTGGACCGTGGTCAATGGCTCGCAAGCTGCATGTGGCACCTGTCATAATCGTCCACCCAATACCGGTAGGCATAACGATGATGAGCATGGCGGTATGCCTTGTTCGTATTGTCATGGCTCGGGCTATTCCAATACAGCAGTGCGTGTTGCCGATCATATCAACGGGGTTAAGGACGTTGGAGGAGCAGGCTCAAGAATTCAATCCTGGAATGCTGGAACAAAAAGCTGCGATCCAACATGTCATGGTAGCAAGCGCTGGTAAGATGCAGCAAGACGTATGATTTGTATCATTGGGTATGGATATTTTTGAATATATGCTAATGTCGCTACAATGAATTGCAAAAATCAAACCATCAAATCTCTACAATCTATGCTTGTAGTTGGCTTGGCATTGTTTTCTGTCCAGTGCGGTACGGCGCATAATCTATCACCCGATGATGTCACCGATCTGACCTATCCATCCTCTTTTAAGTATGTGCATCGCAAGCAGATTGTCAGCAAAATGCATCATTTGGCCAGAACATTGGACTCGCTTGAAAAACATTTTCAAGACAATCCAAGCGAACCTTCGATGACCCTCGTATTGCAATATTTGATGGACCTGCAAACCACAGCCAACAAACTTGCCGGTGGAACCACCAACAATGAAAAAATCGATCGCTACTTGCCCCAATTTTGGTCCGACATCGAAGCCGCCAAACAACAAGTGCAATCAACACCACCAGATTTTAGCAAAGCCCAACAAGTCGGATACGCGTGCCACAACTGTCATATGCGA
>JAGRMV010000158.1 GCA_020441045.1 Deltaproteobacteria bacterium
GGTTGGTTGCCGAAGTGTTAAGTGGTTGTGAACGTTTACACCCATCTCGATAGATGGCAATGGCTTTCAAGCCTTTTTTCCAAGCTTGCATATAAATGCGCGTGATCTCATCTGGAGTGATCTCATGCGGCAGGTTGACCGTTTTTGAAATTGCGCCAGAGAGAAAAGCTTGGGTCGCTGCCATCATATTGATATGCCCCATAGGACCAATAAAACGATGGCCATGGGCAGGCTTGATCGCGCAGTCAAACACCGCCAAGTGATCCTCTTTGACCAGCGTGCAGCCTTCGATGGTTTCATGTTCATCAATGTAGGCCGTAATATCACTGACCTCATCCATTGTATAACCGAGGTTTTTAAGGGCCATGGGAACAGTCCGGTTGACCATTTTGATATAACCGTCGCCAACCATTTTTTTGTATTTGACCAGGGCAATATCGGGCTCAATGCCTGTCGTGTCACAGTCCATCATAAAGGCGATGGTCCCTGTGGGGGCCAGGACAGAGACTTGGGCATTACGGAATCCCACTTTTTTGCCGAGCTCGAAAGCTTTTTCCCAGTTTTGGGCAGCTGCTTCAAAAAGCGCTGGATCTAGCAAGTCCTTATCCATAGTATAAACCGCATCGGCGTGTTGGCGAATCACTTTGAGCATGGATTCCCGGTTTTGCGCGTAACCTGCAAACGCACCTCTGCTCGCTGCAATTTGGCTTGAGGTAAGATAAGCGTGACCGGTCATCACCGCTGTAATCGCAGCTGCATAAGCGCGACCTTGTTCAGAGTCATATGGCAAACCTTTTGACATCAATAGCGCGCCTAGATTTGCATAACCTAATCCTAGAGGGCGGTAGATATGGCTATTGGTTTCAATCTTAGCGGTCGGATAAGAGGCGTTATCCACCAAAATCTCTTGCGCCAAGATCGTCGTTTTACATGCATTTTGGAAGGCCTCGATATTGAATTGACCTTCAGGTGTTTGGAATTTCATCAAGTTTAATGATGCCAAATTACAAGCCGTATCATTAAGGAACATATACTCAGAGCAAGGGTTGGATCCATAGATCCGATCGGTTTGCGCGCAGGTATGCCATTTATTAATGGTGTCATCAAATTGAATACCTGGATCTCCACAAAACCAGGCAGCATCGGCAATTTGGGTAAGCAGATCTTCGGCTTGCAGGGTTTCAACAGTTTTACCATCACGCACGGCTTTGGTTGACCAGGTACTTTGGTCTTGCGCCGCTTGCATGAATTTGTCCGAGACCCGAACTGAATTATTCGAGTTTTGGAAAAATACCGAAGCATAGGCTTCCCCTGTAAAAGAGCCATCATAGCCAGCATCAATCAAGGCCCAAGCCTTTTTTTCCTCTTCTTTTTTACAGTCGATGAACTCTTGAATATCTGGGTGATCGACATCTAAAATAACCATCTTGGCGGCGCGGCGGGTTTTGCCACCGGATTTGATCACGCCGGCAAAAGCGTCATAGCCTTTCATAAACGATACAGGACCGGATGCGTTGCCACCGCCGGTTAAGGTTTCTTTTGAGGAACGAATGGATGAAAGATTGGTACCCGAACCAGAGCCGCCTTTGAACAACATGCCTTCGGTCTTGGCCAAGTCCAGAATGCTCGACATGTTATCTTCGACCGAATTGATAAAACAGGCACTGCACTGAGGATGGTCCTCAATGCCGACATTGAACCAAACCGGTGAATTAAAGGCCATCATCTGGTGTAAAAGCAAATAGGTCAAGTCATCTTCAAAGGCTTCGAGTTCAGCTTTGGTTTGAAAATAATCGCCTTTTTGTGCCCATAGTGAAATGGTTTGACTGACTCTGGAAATCAATTGTTTGACAGAGTTTTCACGCTCAATACTGCCAAGTGCGCCACGAAAATATTTCGAAACGACGACGTTGGTCGCCATTTGTGACCAAAAGGCAGGGATCTCGACATTTTCTTGGGAGAAAACAACATCCCCATTTTCGTTGGTGATGGTGGCACTACGCATCTCCCATTCAACATCGTCAAAAGGATGAATATCGGCTTTTGAAAAAGCTCGTTTATACGTCAAGCCAGTTGCGTGTGAAGTCGATGATTTTTTGCTCGTTGTGGTAATGGTTGGCTCCATGGTGATGCTCCTTAAAAATTATAATGGGTCGTCTATGTAATGGCAAATCTAGATGGAAGGCAAGAATTTTTTTGGCGCTACGCCGATGTGCTTAAAACCGTGGTGTTTTTTAGCGTAGCAGAGACTTCATTTCGGCAATGGAATTGATGATCAAATCAGGCTGTGCTTCTTCGAGCATTTCTGAGGTGGTAAATCCGTTGAGGACGCCAAGGGTCGCAGTGCCGGCAGCGTTTCCAGCCAAAATATCGGAGTGACTATCCCCTACCATCAGAGTTTGGGCAGGCGCGATTTGTAAATGCCGACATATATGTTCGATGGGCACAGGTGATGGTTTTTTAACCGACAATGTGTCGCCTCCGATGATGGGGGTAAACAGTTGATCGATTGCATAGTGTTTGAGCAAGGTCAGCGAGGTTTGCTCGCGTTTGTTGGTGAGAATGGCCATCTTCTTTTGCCCCTCTAAATCGGCCAACAAGCTGGTTACACCTTCAAATAGTGGGCTCTCAAACATAATATCACGATAATGCGTAATGTAATCAGCATAGATGGCTTGATGCAAATGGGGCTCGGCGCCAACATAATCGGTCAGCAAACTTTGGGTGCCATAACAAAATTTTTTTTTAAGCAGTGCTGGGTCAACTTCGGCGCTGCCATTATCCGATAGCGCGCGATTGAGCGCCGTGACCAACTCATCCAGCGAATCCAAAAGCGTTCCATCAAGGTCAAAGATGACCAAGTCAATATTTTCTAAAGTAAACACGCTTTTTTCGATATACAGGAAAGCGATATGGCTTTGAAATTCTTTCACCAAAAAAACTGGGCGACCCTGCAGGTACAGGGCAAAGATCGTATGGCTTTTTTACAGAATTTGCTGACCCAAGATGTGGCTGCGATGAAAACAGGCGATTTTGCTTGGTCTTGTTTGCTCACCCATAAAAGCAAATTGATCGCGTTGATGGGGGTGCTCGTTGAAGAACAGCATGTTGTACTTTGTTTATCTAAGCAGCGCCTGGAGGAAGTCTTACAAATACTTGAGATGTACACCGTGATTCAAGACGTACACCTGGTTGCGCAAAACCAAGATGTGTTTTTTGCTGTCCAAGACAATAAGCTCTCATGTACCTTGATAAAACCAGATACCCTGATGACAGAAGCAGATTTTGAAATTTGCAGAATGCACTTGGGTTTTCCTTATGCTGGGCAAGACTATGCAGATCCGATTCCATGGGAAGTCCCATTCATGCATCAAGCTATTGCATTGAATAAAGGCTGCTATGTCGGCCAAGAGACCATAGCAAGGTTGTATGCAAGAGGAATCAATGTTAACCGCAAACTATTGCAAGTGGAATCAGAAAATTTGCTTACCATAGGAGATGAAGTTTTTTGTGATGATGAAGTGGTGGGTGAGATGACCAGCGCTGCGCATGATCTAGATCATTATAGAGGATTATGCTGGGTCAAACGCAAAGCCTTTCAAAAAAATCTTACAGTGGGTGATCTTAAACACTGCTTACTCGTGCAGTGGCATTGAAATGGCTATCATGTGAGTGGGGCTTTCTTATTTTATTCCGAGGTGGGGCTGGAGTAGCTTGACTTTATCTGTTAATCAGTGATATGTCACTAGTTATGACGCAAAAAAACATTTTATCTAGTATTGTATTTCTTTTTGTTTTATCTGTATTTTGTATGACTTCGTATGCAGGAGAAGACCAATACAGTGGTACACTGTCTCTCAAATGTGATGATTCAGTGTTTAAATATCAACGTAATTTAGATGATTATGATGAACCAGGACGATTTTTAGAGCCAAATTCGGACGTGTACTTGGTAAAAGGACAGGCCAATAAATACGAACTGATGATTTTCAATGAAAATTTTAAAGTGTATGCAACTGTAAAATATGCAGGCGATGGAATAGTGGAAGCAGTTGTTGAAAATTGTATCGTTGAGGATGATAAATGTGTTTCCGTAGGTAGCACAGCTAAAATCAAAAAAGGTCATTTGGTGTTAGACTTTTATGCGAATGGGTCCAAATACACGTTTGAATATTCTTTAAAAAAGAAGTAACTCCATTACAAATAGATGCTTGAAAAATGCCAAGCGTCATCGATGTTGTGTTTTTGGGTAGTACAGCTTACGACTTGATTGCTTGAAGTGTACGCAAGGTATACTGAAGGTGAACGTATTGTAAAACACTTCCAATGATAGCTGCTACGGTCATGCCTGTCCAAATACCCGCTGGGCCCCTGTGTTGAAATATTCCGAGTATGTATGATAGGGCGAAACCAATACCCCAAAAAGCAATGATTGTATGTAGAAAAGGTCTTCGGGTGATTTCCATACCTCGAAGTAGTACGACGCCAAGGGCATTGGCGGCATCGAAAAATTGGAAGAAAATGCCGATCATGAGTATTGAGACAGCCAATTTAATCGTTTGTGGATCTTGGCTGTAGATTTCAATAAAAAATGTGGGAAAAATATAAAAGAGAATTGATAGACAACCGATCAATAAAATCAAAATGGTGTATGCAATATGTGTGTGTATACCCAATAAATGATAAGAATTGCGACCACGATCCTGCCCTAGAAAGATTGATGATGCTGATCCCATCCCTATGCCTAAAGTCCCGACGACTAGGGCAGTCAAGCTGTATACAATTTGATGTGCAGAGAGTGCGACAACTCCCATCGTACCCACGAGTAAAGTGATGGTGATATAAAAACTTACCTCCGATAAATAGTTGAATGCTGAAGGTAAGCCGAT
>JAGRMV010000015.1:0-15431 GCA_020441045.1 Deltaproteobacteria bacterium
AGCCTTCTTACAGGACAACAGGCTAACTCTTCTATCATAGATCAATGGCTGATAAGGTTAGAATTATCACAACACAAACACCGTTTGATTGGAACTTTTTCCAAAGGCATGGTGCAACGTCTCGGTATTGTTCTATCACTTATTCACAACCCCGATATCATCATATGGGATGAACCTTCTTCTGGTCTTGATCCAGAAGGAAGGAAATTGGTTTTGGATCTTATTCAAGAAGAAAAACAAAAAAACAAAACTTTTATCATTTCTACACATATTTTATCCGATATTGAACGCACTTGTGATCATCTATTGGTTCTAAAGGATGGTCAATTACTACTGAACCAAAATATCAAAGATGCATGTAGCCAATATGCCTGCAAAGATGTTGAATCACTCTATCTCAAAGCCATTCAAAAGGAATTGTCATGAACGCATTCATCATTGGAAAGTTTCATTATCAACAAATCATGCGCAATCGATCCATCATAACGATTATTGTTATTTTATCATTGCTTAGTATCATTGGGATCGCTTTCCGATTTGGCATTCAAAATTTTATCCCACTGCCTGGAACAGATCATTTACTTTTTACTTTTTCAATGTGGAATGCGGGTGCACTCATTTATTGCATTTTTTACGCAGCTGGCCTTTTTGATCAACAACTTCAGCAACGATATTTTACAGCAACAATCAGCAGACCCATTTATTTTTGGGAATTTCAACTAGGACACTTCTTGTCTATTTATTATGTATTTTTAAGTATGAGCCTGCTTTCTATTATTATTATGACTTTTAAAGCCTTGGTTTATGAAAGTGCTTTTCCAGATCATTTTGTTTTGATCCTATTTGATAAGTGGATCGGTGCGGCAAGCTTTATCATGATTGTTCTATCAATCGGTTTTGTCTTTCGAAAATCATCTACAATTGCGATTTTTTTCATCGTGACCATTCTTGCTTCCATTTTTTCAACCGTCGGTGATCCGCCCCACCCGCTTTTGAAAGTTATGAAGTACATTCTTTATATCATTACCCCCGCTGAAAGAACGATGGAAATCACTGATGAAACAACGTTAATGAATTATGATTTTTTGTACCACCAACTTGAAAATATAAGCATGCTTTTGTATGCAGGTACATTGATGATTCTAAGCAACCTCTACTATACTAAAAAGGATTACCCATTAAGAGGTCAGTAAATCAATTTTCTTTTTATGATGCTTTTCTAGCTCTATATATAGACCATTTTCGTAGGGCTTGGATTTCTTCTTCCATAGTTGTAGATAGAGGATAAGTTTCTTCAATGGCCTCAACAAGGTCTTTTTCCTGCAATGTCCGTTTTTCAAAAAAAGCTTTGTACATAGCAGCAATAACGACTTGTTCAATCTCGGCCCCACTATATCCATCGAGCTTTGCTGCCAATACTGCTGTGTCAAAGCCAACTTCATTTTGTTTTCTTTTTTGCAAATGAATCTCTAAAACTTCTTTGCGTTCTAGTTCATTCGGTAAATCAACAAAAAATATTTCATCTAATCTTCCCTTACGTATAAGCTCAGGTGGCAACTGATCAATCTGATTTGCTGTTGCGACGACAAAAACAGGATCTTGTTTTTCCTGTAACCACGTCAGAAAAGTACTAAAAACCCGCGCACTGGTCCCTCCATCATTGGTAATTCCTTTAGCCATCCCAGATACCGCCTTTTCAATTTCATCAACCCAAAGTATACATGGTGCAACGGCTTCAGCCGTTTCAATAGCCTTTCGCATATTACTCTCTGAGGAACCAATAAAGCTACCAAATACTTTTCCCATGTCAAACCGAAGTAATGGCATTTTCCACATATTGGAAATGGCTTTGGCAATCAAACTCTTTCCGCACCCTTGTACCCCCATGAGCAAAATTCCTTTTGGGTCTGGCAAACCAAAATCTGTAGCCTCTTGTGTAAATGCATTCCCCCTCTCATTGAGCCAAATCTTAAGTTGGTTTACACCACCGACACTTGTTTCTTCTTCTTTTGCATGAAAATATTCTAAAAACCCAGATTTTCGCACTGCTTGTCTTTTTTGCTCCAAAACAGTTTCTATATCTTTTGCCGATAACGTGGCATCATCATGAAAACATTTTTTAAAAGCTTTACGTGCCTCTTGATAGGTCAACCCTCTGGCAGCATCAATCAAAAGTTCTTTTTCTTTTGATGTCAATGTTACTTTCGTACGCTGGTTATAAGGATATGATGTGACGAGCTGATACAAGAGTTCATTGAGCTCTTGAAAGCTTGGTAGTGGAAAATCTAAGACGGTTAAACTTTTTTCTAACTCAACTGGTATATACAACACTGGGGATAGAATGATGATTTTACGTTCACCTAAAATGGGCGACGCTATGACCTCTTTTAGCTTGCGAACAACGCTATGGTCTTCAAGCGTTTTGTGAAAATCTTTGAATACAACAATACTATCCATAGGTAAATTTATGATGGTATCCAAAGCATCAATGGGATTAACAGTCGACTTCTTGATTTTGTCTTTTCCCCATGGCTGTAGTCCAGAAACACACGACCAATGATATATGTTGGGAGCTTTAAAATACTCTTGAAAGCGCTCTAAAAAACGCTGCTCTTCCCATGTCACGACATAAATAAGCTGATAAGAAGAATCTAATAATAATTTACAGTGACCAAAGAACTGGTTTGTAGTTTTTCTTGGCATGATGATCAGATTGTATAGCACATGATTTATCGAGTGTCCCTGTTTTACGGACAATGAGTTAAGAGGTTACGCGGCTAGTTTTATGTTGTTGTAATTACTGGTTTTCGTACTGCACTGAACTTTTGTGGACAAACTCCGAGTGTTTTTTTACTTATAAAAATTGTTGCTATAATCGGTGATATCCTCGGCGTCAATCACCAAAAAATTTTGATGATCGTCTTTCATCATAATTTTCATCATCAAGTGTTGAATGGCTTCTAATGTTTGCCAATAAAGAGATAGGTTCAACAAAAACCCGTAAAATCGTGGGCTAAACGACCTTCCCCTTGGGTAGCTAAATAAAAAAACTCCCTCTTCTGCTAATCTTTCGCATGCATACTTCCGCATACCCTTTTATTTTTCCTATCCTTCTATACTGTTTTTGACCAGGTGGACTTGATCAAAAATTATCAAAATCAGTTCAATCGAATCATTGAGAAAAAGCAGTTTTCAGATCTCGTTAGTACAATGAAGAAGAAATTGAACTCCGGCGACCAGTCTGTTCAGTTATAAGCAAACCAAAGTGCTTGATCAAATGATCAAGCACTTTGGTATTTATCATTCCACAAGTTTGAAGTTACAATATGCATACACACCAAAGTCGGGTGTGCTTAAAAATGTATACAAACCATCTTTGGTTGGATCAAAAGTCACATCCTGGGATGCAATTAATTTTGTCTGATCTGCTACTGTTAGGATGTAAAGTCCATCCTCATCGTAGAAATGCAGAGCAAACGTAATTGGATTATTGTACCCTTTCAATGTTATGTTTTTTTGTACCCATGTTTCTTCATTTTCGGCTTCGATGTACCCACTGAGGTCAAGCACTGTTTGATCCCCGTCTCTGTCATCGACAACATGGCAAACGTATTCATACTGAAGTTCAGATGCATGTGTTTGTCCCCCAACTGTCACAGCAGAACAGAATAGGCCAAATACAACCATCCATATTCTTCTTGTTTCTCCTTTATTCATATATCCTCCTTTGATTTTACAATACTAAAAGCAATGGACGTGCCATGATTAAAATATAACAATATCAACTATTTATGTTATATAGAGAACGAATAAAAACCGATATTTTCCGGTAAAACCCGGTGAATGTTCAACGAAAAAACAATCCAAAAGATCCATTTTTTGTTCAAAAAAAAGTATGTTAGTTATTTGCATGTTGGGGAGCCATATGCCGATACCTGTGAGGAATATATTTTCATGGTCAGATTAAACGCAAAGGCAATCAATCTACAGATGTTTTTTTACACCCAAACGCCAAAACTTCCACAATTAAAAACGCGATCATCAGCTCTCCAGTAAACAGGGACACTTCACCATGGCAGCAAATGAAAAGTCCTATCGGGATCTAGACATAAACCTTAGATAAATCTAACCCTACTTTTTCTTTTATCTGGTTAAAAGTTCACATGCCCAGATCAAGACGTGCTTCTTCACTCATCAAGTCAGGCGTCCAAGCTGGCTCCCATGTCAATTCTAAGTTCACTTTACTTACTTTATCAAGGCTTAAGAGTTTTTCTTCTACTTCACCAGGTAAAACTTCTGCTGCAGGGCAATTTGGAGCAGTCAAAGTCATGAGGATCGAAACCTCAGAATCATTTTTAATGCCGACATTATAGATTAACCCCATATCAAAGATATTCACCGGAATTTCTGGATCATAAATCGTTTTAAGAACAGATGTAACCTGCTCATATAGCGTTTGATCTTGGTTTGCACTCGGATCAAAGGCATGTTCTGAATTTTTAATGGCAAATCCAGCTTTACCATCTTTTTCTTGCCAATCTACAACTTGACTTGCAAGTTTAATGGCTGTCTTTGAGTCCATTCTAACCAAAAAACCGTGCATTGGCATGGTCATATCTTTGGGCTTGACTTGCTCCTGTGGTTCAAGCTTGAACATATATGTAAGATCTTTGACTTTTACATCTTCAATTTCAATACGCAAGACCATGTCTTTTTGATTCGCATTTTCTAAAAAGTAATGCACTTTATCAACGGCTTCTTGTGAAAACTGGATCATGATTCTTTACCTTAATAGCTCTTGAGCTTTCTTGATACCCTCGATCAGCCGATCAATATCCATATGATTATTATACACCCCCAGAGAAACCCGAACACTGCCCATGGACCCAAGCTGTTCATGTAACGGTTGCGCGCAGTGGTAACCGACTCTTACTGCAACACCTTCTTGATCCAAAATGGTTGCGACATCGGCCGGGTGCAAACCATCGATCTCAAAGGCAAAAATACCAATTTTATGGTCGGTTTGACCTAAAATACGAACCTCTTGTATTGCTTGCAATTGTTCTAGACAATAACATGAAACATTTTGCTCGATCTCTTGTAATCTTTCCCATCCTATCTTTTCGATAAAAGAAATTGCATAATCCAAACCGACAGCACCTATAATATTAGGGGTGCCCGCTTCAAATTTTGCCGGGGGCGCTTTAACTGTAAAGTCTTGCAAATGGACTTCTTCAACCATCTCTCCCCCACCATGATAGGGTGGCATTTTTTCAAGGTGCTGTCGTTTTCCCCAGATCGCTCCAATCCCTGTCGGACCGTACATTTTATGCCCTGTAATCACATAAAAATCACAGTCAATGTTTTGCACATCGACGGGAAGATGGTGGGCGGCTTGCGCGCCATCGATTACCACAGGGATATTTTTTTCTTTGGCAAGCTTCGAAATTTCTTCAATCGGATTGATCGTTCCAAGCACATTCGAAATATGCATCACGGAGACCAGTGCAACATCTTCGGTAAGTAGATGACGATAGGTATGCATATCTAATTCACCTTGTTTGGTAACAGGTATCGTTTTGATTTTTGCACCTACTTCTTGGGCCAACATCATCCATGGAACCATGTTGGAATGATGCTCCATTTCTGAAATAATGATACTCTGCCCTTTTTTGACGACCATTTTGCCAAAAGTTGCGGCAATCAAGTTGATTCCTTCAGTTAAGCCTTTGACAAAAATAATTTCTTCAGCACTTTTGGCGCCGAGAAAATCGGCAATATGTTGACGAGATTTTTCAAAAGCACGCGTTGACTCTTGACTTAGTTTATGAATACCACGATGTACATTGGCATAATGATATTTTGAAAAATCTGACATTGCATCAATAACAGAATCAGGCTTTTGGCTTGATGCACCTGAATCTAAGTAAACCTGATTTTTACTTGCGCGAAATAATGCAAATTGTTCTCTGATTTCATGATGCTGCATGCAATTGATCCTCTATGCGTTCATACATCCACGATAAAAAATCAGTATCTACGGCGCCTTCTATAACCTCGGCAACAAAAGCGCGGATCATCATTTTTTCAGCTTCTAATTTTGAAATCCCACGACTTCTTAAATAAAATAACTGCTCAGGATCCATCCTCCCGACAGTTGCACCATGCGAACATTTGACGTCATCCGCAAGAATTTCTAATTCTGGAGAAGTTTCAATACTTGCATCTTCCGATAAAAGAATATTACGATTCATTTGTTTCGCATTGGTTTTTTGTGCATGTCTAGCCACAAAGACTCGCCCTTGAAAAACACCTTTTGCCTGATCGTCTAAGATACCTTTATAATTTTCAAAGCTTTCAGTATTTGCAGCTTGGTGCGCTGCCATTGTATAGTTTTCTATCTTCTGATGACCTTTCCCAATAAAAACGCCATCCATCAAACCAACGGCTCCCTCATCCAACATATTCATTTCCAGATGATTACTTGTTGTCTGCGCACGTAGGCAGCAAGTATAAGATTTGATTGAGGCATCTTTGTGCACATAACATTTTGCAATACTTGCATGCTTTGTTTGTTTACCTTGCAATACTGTTTTAACGTATGTGATATTTGCCTGACGCGCAGCCTGAACTTGCAAACCTACTGCTATATCCTGATCTTGTAAAAAAACCTCAACAATCTTAGCTTCTGACATTTCACCTGCAAATACAATGGTACGTAATGAAGCACTGTCCATTTTTTTATGCAAAATATAAATAGGTTCTTGAAGTATCTTTTTTTCAGCAATAATCAGGGCAACGCCATGCTCTGTTTTTTGCAAAAGTATTTCCGAAGGATCGATCAATGGCATACGACCGACAGCTGGATCTTGTATAGCTTCAGAAACGGTCCATACATAGACACCTGTCTCGTCAATATTATGATAAATACTTCTACCATCTAAAACAACACAGGTTTTATTTTTAAAAAAACCATCTTTGTGTTGCTCATCAGTAAATGTCGTATATTGGATCATAGGTTATCCTTAAACGCTAGGAAGCGTAACCTCACCTTGGGCAGCACCTGTTAACCAACCATAGCCTTTTTGTTCGAGTTCCAATGCTAAACTCCGATCACCTGACTTTATAATTTTGCCACCGCTTAACACATGCACATGGTCAGGCACAATATAATCAAGTAACCTTTGATAGTGGGTGATCACAATGATGGCTCGATCAGAGGATCGTAGCCCGTTGACGCCTTCGGCTACAGTTTTTAAAGCGTCAATATCCAACCCTGAATCCGTTTCATCCAATATGGCAAGAGAAGGATTCAATACAGCCATTTGCAAAATTTCATTCCGTTTTTTTTCACCACCAGAAAAACCGTCATTCACGGATCGAGAAAGCAATTCAGGTTTCAATCCAACAAGCTTAGCTTTTTCTTTGACCAAACGTAGAAACTCAGCCGTATCTAACTCTTCCTCACCTTGAAGTTTGCGTTGTGCGTTTAGTGCAGCTCGTAAAAATACAGTATTTTTTACACCAGGAATTTCAACTGGATATTGGAATGACAAGAAAATACCTTTGGCCGCCCGCTCTTCCACTGACAATTTAGAAATATCTTCACCCTGAAAAAAAATATTTCCTGCAGTAACATCGAAAACTTCACGCCCAGCAATAACATTGGACAAAGTACTTTTGCCGGAACCATTGGGTCCCATAATTGCGTGAACCTCACCTGCTTTCACATCTAAGTTGATTCCTTTTAGGATTTCATAACCATCTACTTGTGCATATAAATCCGTAATCTTTAACATTTGACTCCCCAGTCTTTTTTTATTGATGTTACCCTACAGCGCCTTCTAGGCTTACTTCCAACAACTTCTTGGCTTCAACAGCAAACTCCATGGGCAATTCTTTAAAAACCTCATCACAAAAACCACTCACAATAAGACTGACCGCCTCTTCTTCTGACAAACCTCTTTGTTGGCAATAAAACATCTGCTCTTCACCAATTTTGGCTGTAGTGGCTTCGTGCTCAATTTGCGCAGAATTGTTCTTGATTTGCATGGTAGGAAAAGTATGCGCCCCACATTCATCTGTCATCAACAGAGAATCACACTGTGAATAGTTCCTCGCATTGATCGCCTTAGGATTAACCCGAACCAACCCACGATACGTATTTTGACTTTTACCAGCTGAAATACCTTTTGAAATAATCGTACTTTTGGTATTTTTCCCCAGATGAATCATTTTGGTTCCAGTATCAGCTTGTTGGTGATTATTGGTCACTGCGACTGAATAAAACTCCCCTATCGAATCGTCTCCCTGCAAAATACAGCTTGGATATTTCCAAGTAATCGCCGAACCAGTCTCCACCTGCGTCCAAGAAATTTTTGAACGTTTGCCTGCACATTTTCCACGTTTGGTCACAAAATTATAAATACCGCCTTTGCCATCGATGTCACCAGGATACCAATTTTGTACTGTTGAATACTTAATCTGCGCATCATCTAATGCCACAAGTTCAACCACAGCAGCGTGTAACTGATTTTCATCCCGCATCGGTGCAGTACACCCCTCCAAATAGCTTACATACGAACCCTTATCAGCAATAACCAACGTTCGCTCGAACTGCCCAGTGTTAAGACTATTGATTCGAAAATAGGTTGAAAGCTCCATTGGGCATCGCACACCTTCTGGTATATAGACAAACGATCCATCCGAAAAAACAGCAGCATTCAAAGCTGCAAAAAAATTATCGGTTGTGGGAACGACCGATCCCAAATACTTTTCGATAAGCTCTGGATGATTGTGAACAGCTTCTGAGAAAGAACTAAAAATGACACCATGCTTGGCTAGCGTATCTTTGAACGTGGTTGCAACAGAAACGGAATCAAACACCGCATCCACGGCTACCCCGGCTAGCGCTGCCCTCTCATGCAGAGGGATGCCTAGTTTTTCATAGGTTGCCAATAGTTCCGGATCAACCTCATCCAGACTTTGTGGTTTGTCTTTGTCTTGTTTCGGAGCAGAATAATAAATAATATCTTGATAATCGATAGGCGGATACTTCACATTTGCCCAGCTAGGCTCAGACATTTTGAGCCATTTCGCATAAGCATCCAAACGCCATTCCAACATGAACTGCGGCTCATTTTTGATTTTGGAGATAGCGCGAATGGTATCTTCATTAAGTCCTGGTGGTAAAGACTCCGACTCAATATTTGTGACAAAACCAAATTCATATTTTTTTTTGGTCAGATCTTTGATTTCTTGATTGCGCTCTTGCTCTTTCATCAAGTTTACCCCTGCACCAAACGTTTTCGATCAAATGGCTTTTCTCTTCGCACCTTATCCCGAAGATGCAACAGCCCTTCAGTCAAAGCCTCTGGACGTGGGGGACAACCTGGAACATAGATATCAACAGGCACAATTTTGTCGACCCCTTTCATGACAGAGTAGCCTAATGAGAATAACCCGCCACAGGTGGCGCAGCTTCCCATCGAAATCACATACTTGGGCTCTGCCATTTGATCATATAGACGCTTTAAACGCACCCCCATCTTATAGGTTAACGTTCCAGCAACAATCATCAAATCTGCTTGTCTTGGAGATGCCCGAGGGAAGGAGCCAAAACGATCTAAATCAGCTCGTGGCCCTCCGGTCTGCATCAATTCAATGGCACAACAAGCCAAGCCAAATAGCAAATACCACTGCGAGTTCGCCCTCGACCAGCTGATCAAATCTTCTAACTTGGTGAGCACAATATCCGCGCTCAAATCTTTATCTTGGTATTGCTTCATTAAAGTTATTACTTTCCATACTAAAATATTGTTGCCAGAATGCCTGGATATCTTCATTTTTAGGTGCTTTTTTCAAAGGCACGATCAAAGCTTGGAGTGGCAGTTGCATGAGTACTCCACGAACCATACGGTTGATCACAGACATATGTGGGTGAATGCCGCAACTGTCTTTGGATACGCAGGTTTGCTTATGGGGTGATGTACAAAGCGTTAAAGCAATCGGACCTTCGATTTTTTCAATGACACTGCCTACACTCATCTGCAAACAAGCTTTTGTTACAGTATACCCGCCCTTAGGCCCTTGTACTGAATTCAACAACCCATATTTATGCAAAGCTTTTAAAATTTTTGAAACCGTAGGATAAGGCAGTGCCAAATTTTCTGCAACAGCAGAGGCGGATACCAAGACCCCCTCCTTTTGCTTGAGAAGGCTCGTCAAGATCAATAAGGCTTGATCCGTATCTTTACGCAATTGAATCATATAGGACTACTTTAGTACTATATATTGCCAACTTTCTCAAGCTTTTGGTGCCAGCCTGCCTCTGGTATCGGGGATCTTTGCGTTCTTATATAGGATCAATACATGAGGCGTCGTCTATGCGGCCTGTGTTGACTTTCGTTGAAACTTTTCGTTGTTCGAGCAGTGTAGAAACATGTTCAAAGTCTTCCCTTTCCATGATCGCCTTTGTACTCAACCAGTCCATATAGTTTTTTTTGGTCAACAAAATAGGCATACGATGATGATAACTTTGCATCCATGTATTTGCGCGGGTTGTCATCAGCACGAATTTTTTGACCTCCCCATAGACAAAGTAAATACCTGCCAGAAAAAAGACTTCTTCATTCATTCGATAGAAAAAATAAGGTTGTTTGATCTCTTCATCCTTTGTCCATTCATAAAAACCATTGATAGGGATTACGCAGCGGTGAAGACTATAAGCTTTTTTGAAGGTAGGTTTTTCCATGGCTGTTTCGATTTTAGCATTAAATAACAGTTGTCCGGGTTTCATCCAGTCTGGTGAAATTCCCCATTGTGCTTGGGTAGCATATAATGCGTTTTGCTGCTTAAACAACATCCAATGCTGCTGCCCTGGCGCGATGTTAAAATGTGGAGTAAACGTATCCTTACCTATAACTTTCACGTTCATTGTTTGCAAAAGAGCTAAAAAATCAGCTGAAAACAATGTAAATCGGCCACACATGCTAAACCCCAGTCATGTGATGGTTCTTTTCTGCCCAGATTCCAACTGTTGTAACCACATTGTCGCATAGCGACCCTTTTGCGCTAATAACTCTTCATGGGTTCCTCTTTCGATAATTTCGCCACGATCTAAGACAATAATTTCATCGGCATGGGTAATGGTCGATAATCGATGCGCAATGATCAATGTCGTGCGGTTTTGGCTTAGTGCTAACAATTCTTTCTGAATTTCTTTTTCTGTCTGTGTATCAAGTGCGCTGGTCGCTTCATCCAAAATCAAAATTTTAGGATTCTTTAAAATCGTTCGTGCAATCGCAACGCGCTGCTTTTCACCACCAGAAAGTTTTAATCCACGCTCACCTACAGTTGTTTGATAACCCTGTGGAAGAGATTGGATAAATGCATGTATACGGGCTTTTTGAGCCACATCAAAAATCTCTTGTTCTGTTGCATCTGTCTTGCCATATTCAATATTGTAATAAATACTTTCATTAAACAATACGGTGTCTTGAGGAACAATGCCAATCTGTTTACGCAATGAAGTTTGAGTGACACCCAAAATATTGTGGCCGTCTAATACAATTTTCCCGCTTTGTGGTTCATAAAAACGAAACAACAACCGAGATATTGTTGACTTTCCAGAGCCACTCTCACCAACAATAGCTAAAGTTTTGCCAGGCTCAATAGTAAAGGAAATATTTTTTAAAATTTGCCTATCCGCATTGTATGCGAACGCTACGTTCTGAAATTCGACTTTACCTTGATCGCAACAGGTCAGTTCAATCGCATCGTCTCTATCGCGAATATCTAATGTCTCAAACCAAATCGAGAACATTTTTTCCATATCGATCAAGCTCTTCTTTATATTTTGATAAACGAAACCCAAAAAGCCAAGCGGAGCAAACAACTGAAACATATAGGTATTGACCATAACAAAATCCCCCATACTCATTTCTCGCTTGACGACACCCTTGGCAGCAAAATACATTACACTGACCATGCATAATGTTGTAAAAAGAGTCTGAAAAAAATTCAGCACCGACAACGACATCTGTGACTGTACCGAAGCTGCTTGATACTGGGTTAATGCATTATTGTATCGCTGTATTTCAAATTTTTCATTGGTAAAATATTTTACCGTTTCAAAGTTGATCAAGCTATCAACGGCTCGCTGGTTTGCTATAGTATCACTTTCATTCATTTTTCTGCGATACTGAATACGCCATTCTGTAAGCGCAATCGTTGCTGCGATATATAGTATGATAGAGATGAATGTAATCAGTCCAAACGCCGGTCGAAATGTTGCAAACAAAATACCTGTTACCAAAAGCAGCTCAACCAGTGTCGGAATGATATTAAACAGCATAAATTGGAATATAAACTCTAAACCACTTATTCCTCTTTCAATATAGCGAGAAAGACCGCCTGTCTTACGGTCCAAGTGGAAGGTTAACGAAAGCTGATGTAACTTTTCAAAAGTTTGTATGGCCAAATTTCTTTGCACCTGCCGCGATACTCTGACAAAGATCAAGTCTTTACACTCCTCAAAAACTTTCTGACTTAACTTTGCCAACCCGTAAGCAAGGATAAGTGCCGTAGGCACAACCAACATATCGGTATTTTCTATACTTAATCGATCGACGACACGTTTATAAATCATCGGTACATATACGTGAACCAACTTAGCCAAGAGCAAAAAAAACATTGCGATGATAATACGCGTTTTTTGAGAGAAATTTCCCTTCGACCAAAGCTGAGACAGTAACAATTTGATTGTACTCCATTGCCCCAATGTGTTTTCATTTTCATTCATTTTGTGTTTTCGTCTCTATGGTATTATGCGAGTCTTCAGCTCGGACCTTTTTTGCTATGTTGGCTCAAAAAACCAACTTAACAAAATCGCGCTATAGTTTTTTTCCCCTATATGGCACAAACTCAAGAAATTTGTTTTTATTTTCACTCATTTTGTGCTTTACCTATGGGAGAAACCAAAAAAAATATATCTTTTTATGACCTACAAGGGGAAAAGACATGAATCAAGTATCAAGAGCGCATTGGGGAGGCAGGTTTGCCTTTATTTTGGCTGCAGCAGGGTCTGCCATTGGATTGGGAAATATATGGAAATTTCCCTATATGACTGGACACAATGGTGGAGGAGCGTTTGTTCTAGTCTACCTTTTCTGTATAGCTGTCGTTGGCTTACCTATTTTGATTGCAGAAATTTATATCGGTAAAGAGGCGCAAGAAAATGCTGTTCGCGCCTTTGATCACTTTGATAAGAAAAATTCGCCTTGGGGCAAGATTGGAATTTGGGGCATCGTTTCATCCCTGATGCTACTTGCTTTCTATTCTGTTGTTGGAGGCTGGGTCATGAATTATGAGTTCCAAGCCATCTCCAATCAGCTGCTCACCAAATCTGATGATATCCTTACAAATTATCTTGGAGAGCTGATTACCCATCAACCACTTACACAACTTATTTGGCATACAGTATTTATGGGTTGTACAGTGGGCATTGTCGCCAAAGGTGTATCCAAAGGAATTGAGCGCTGGACAAAAATCCTTATGCCTGTTCTTTTTATACTACTTGGGTTTTTGTTGGTTTACTCCTTTTTTCTAGATGGTTTTGGCCAATCATTACAGTTTTTATTCTTCCCGGATTTTTCTAAACTTACATGGAGTGCCATCTTAGAGGCTGTAGGTCATTCCTTTTTTACATTAAGTATAGGTATGGGAGTCATGATTGCATATGGAAGTTATTTACAACCTTCAGAAAGTGCTATTTCTACGGGCATCATTATTACTTTGCTTGATACATTGATTGCGCTTGTAGCTGGTATTATTATTTTTGCTGTCGTATTCTCTTTTGATCAATCCCCGTCAGCTGGTCCCGGTTTGATGTTTGTCACCCTGCCTTTGTTGTTTAAACAGATTCCTGGTGCCTGGATCATTACCAATGCTTTTTTTATTTTGGTCACATTTGCTGCCATATCTTCATCGATTTCTCTCCTGGAAGTCGCTGTATCGTACGCATCTGAGGAAAAAAACTGGTCACGTCCAAAAGCGGCATGGGGTATTGGTATCGCAACTTGGGCTGTTGGCATCTTATGTGCTTTCCCAGAACTTACCATCATAGCTGGTAAAAACATGTTTGATACTTTGGACATCGCTACATCAAAAGTCATGTTCCCACTTGGTGGTATCTTGATGTCATTATTTTTTGGCTGGATCGTGATGCCAAAATCCATTGATCGTTTTGCCAAGGCAACAAATCCACTTACAGCTTATGGGTTGATGTGGGTTACCCGTATCGTGGCGCCTCTTTCAGTTGGTATTATGCTGTTTAAAGGGGTAAAAGAAATGTTGGGCATGTAGCTCAATGCATCAACTTTGTTTTTTATTTAGCCTTGCTTTATTGCTCGGGTGCAATCTCGAAGGCATGGTCCCTACTGCGCAAAAAAGTATCATCCCTACCGAGCAGGAAGTTGCAGCTGGCTTGATTGAAAGTTTAAGTCAGGGAATGCAAAAAGGCACAGCCGCACTATCGGTTAAAGATGGCTTTTATGCCAATGCATTGGTTAAAATTCCATTTCCGGAGCAAGCACAACCGATCCAAAAGGCATTAGAAACTATTGGTGCAGAAAAACTTATAGCAGATACAACACTTTCGCTTAACCGCGCTGCAGAAGATGCATCCGGTGTTGCCAAAGATGTATTGATCCAAGCCGTTAAAGCTCTTACCTTTCAAGATGCTATGCATATTTTACTCGGACCTGATCATGCCGCTACTGAATATCTACGAACAACCACCAGTGATCTTTTGTTAACCAAATTCACACCTATTATTCAAATGAGCTTGGATAAAGTCCATGCCACCCGGTACTGGAATGATGTCATGACCAAATATAACCAAATCAATATTATGAACGTTTTTGGTCCAGCTGTTGAGACAGATTTAACACATTATGTAGCACAACGAGCCCTGTCTGGTCTGTTTGTCATGGTCGAAAAAGAAGAAAAGAATATTCGTCAAGACCCTCTTACCCGAACGACTGCTTTATTACAAAAAGTATTTAGCTATGCAGATCGACAACAAGCACAGTAAATATGACTACTTCTTGATACCTACCATATAGGCAATCCATACAGGACAATCATCTGCGTCTTCATGTTCACTAAAATAGCCTGATCCCTCGTCAGTCTCCTCATCGTCTTCTTCCCAATACACTTTGACATCATCAAAGCCAGCTTCAAGCAAACAGTCACGCATTTCTGAAATACTCCACATCCGCCAATGATACTCAAATACTCTTTCAAATATAGGTTTGCCACGAAATTTATAGTGAATATAGAAACTAGCTGCATTGGTAATCGGATTAAAATCATCATGATCCCAAATGTATTTCACTTTGGTTCCATCTGGCATGCTAAAAGTACGTTTT
>JAGRMV010000015.1:15530-21709 GCA_020441045.1 Deltaproteobacteria bacterium
CCAATGGAAAAATTTGATACTGACACCACATCGACCAAAGGTGATTTTACGTTCAGTACATTGTCATGAATCACTGAAATTCTTTTTTTTTCATCTTTGCTTAAGTGATCTAGATGCGCCTTTCCATATTCCAACGTCTCTTTGCATAAATCGACAGCAAAAGCGTTATTATTCTTATTGCGCTTGACCCAGCTACATGAGTTTCGAAAAGTGGCACAAAAATCCTCTCGCAATAGGTGTGGTTTACGACCAAATACCTCTTGATAAACACGCTCAAAAAACTCCATTTCATTTTCTGGGTCTTGGACTGAAGCCTCATACAATTCATAGCGGTGGTAAGGTAATTTCACTTTCAAAAATACTCCATTTTGATATTTGGTTTGTGCGATGCTTTATTGCATAAACTTATAACCGAGTTAGGAAAAAGGTAAATGAAAATAATAAGTTGGAACGTAAATGGGATCAGAGCCTGTGTCAACAAAGGCTTTTTGGATTGGTTTGCCCAAACGGATGCTGATTTTGTCGCCATTCAAGAAACCAAAGCACATCTGGAACAACTTGATCTAGAAGTTGTTTCGCCCAAAGGCTACCAATCCTTTTGGCATTCTGGCATCAAAAAAGGTTACAGCAGTACTGCCATTTATACCAAACATGAGCCCATCAACATAACACATGGTCTTGGCGATTTTTTTGATGATCAGGAAGGGCGTGTCCAATCACTTGAGATGGATGATTTTATTCTGATCAATGCCTATTTCCCCAACTCACAACGCGACCATGCGCGCTTAGGATTTAAACTTGAGTTCTGTCAAGCAATGTTTGACTATCTTGAATCACTGCGCAGTAAAGGCAAAAATATCATTCTTTGCGGAGACTACAACATCGCCCACAAGGACATTGATCTTAAAAACCCTAAAACCAATCAGAATACAGCTGGATTTTTACCAGAGGAGCGGGCTTGGTTTACGCAGTATCTCAGTGCCGGATATGTTGATGCATTTCGTACATTCGAAAAAGGTCCTGACCACTATACTTGGTGGTCTTACCGCCCCGGTGTACGTCAACGAAACATTGGATGGAGAATTGATTACTTCACCTGTAACCCCGAGTTTGAAGATCGATTGCTGTCGTGTACACACTATCCTGATGTATTAGGATCAGATCATTGCCCGATCGAACTCAAGCTTAAAAGCTAGGGCTGTCTCAACAAAGTGGTTCATGATGATGATTGTGCCTACTTTTTGTTGAACACCTTTATGTACGTGACACTCTTTAGTCATGCTTACAGTAAGCAAGATCAGGTCTGTGATTTTGCGGATAAACAAAAGCAATGACATCCCCATTCTCAGCAGAAAAGTTGTCAATCGATCCTGGTAAAAAGGCCCAAGTAACCCCTTCATCACTCTCAGCGGTGGCACAGAAGTATACGCCCCAGCCCAACCTGGTACCGTCTTCTCGGTCTTGTTTGTCCTGACGGACACCATTGATCATCGATATCGATCGACCAAACGAAAATAAAATATAGTCATAGGTATATCCATTATGGTAATAGACTTTATCGGATCGGTCGCCTTCTTCTTTGTTCTGCAGTGGAAACAGCTGTCCAATCGGCTTATCCTCATCAATTATAATTTTTTTGACTTTTGTTTTCACGTTTTTGTTCGCAATAATCAACGTCACCTGACTCTCAGCAAAGGCTGCCCCCATATACGTCCATACCAACAAACATACTACGATTAGCTTTTTCATACTTGCTCCTTATTTATTATTCTTTGCTAAAATGAATGACGGCTATCGCGTCCAAATCAAAACCTGCCTGAAATCGGTCTCCAGTAAAACCTAGATCCTCAATTTTGATAAACCGCACCTCTTCAAACGTATCGCCCAGTTCAGAAAGATCATAATGATCTCCACCATACGCAAGATAATCCATTGCGGATGCATTTGCTTCCCATGCGTTATAACCATAGCCCGCACAACGTGAAGATTTGGGAGAAATACCTTTTGTGCACGGTTCAAATGCTTTAAACGAACCTTTGCTTCCATCTTTAGATACAGAGATGCGCGCCGTTTCATTCTGACAAACTACATTTTTATCCAGGATCGTATTGGTTTTAGGTGTAAACGGGACATAGCCCAAAAAAACATCTTTTAAACCTTTCTTGATATCTGCTAGCCTTTTTTCGGTGTTTAAAAAACAAAATGGATTTTCCCATATGACAAAGTCAGGTCCCTCTCCATTTTCAATCCTTCCCTGTACCATTTGGAACGTAATACTGCCCTTGGTGCCAAGACTTAACAACAACTTTTGCGAAAGCGCCGTCGCCATTTTATCATTTTGCACCGAATCATCCGCAAACTTGTAGTAATTATTCCAATCTGGCGGAAAACGGTAAATCTGCTCTAATTTTTTATTCGATTCTTCTTGAACATTCTCTGCCACTTGTGGCAACGTTTGATAAAGCGGGGTTGGATACTCGCTATGGTCAGAATATGCAGCAAGGTCGATATGCGCATTTTCTCCGGCACTGACCTCATATACTCTTAAGTGATCATACACTTCTTGCAAGTGATCGGGTAACTGGACTTTTTGTTCGATGTATTCGATTTTTTCTTTTACCGCTCTCCCATATAAAAAGTCTTCCGATTCTTCTTCCTCTTCTTCAATTTTATCGTCAGCATCCGCAACAGTTGCAGTTGATTGCACGAGTTTTTCTGAAGGCGATGATGTAGTACTTGCTATACTTGACTTGGCCGCAGTCTTTGTAGAAGAGCCATCGGCAACTTCAGATCTTCTCCTTGGATATCCTGTAATCACTTGTCGTAATTCTTTTTTCTTTTCTGGGTCCTTCTCAACTGGATACTGCTCAAGAGCATCTGACTCGTCATTATTGATGACAAATGGAGACTCTACGGGCGTTTCACGACTTAAATCACCTGATAAAGCTTTTTTCTCTGTTTCACTATAGTTGCGATCGCTCGGTTGAAAAGATGCCTTGTCACCTGCAATTTCAGTCTGAGACTGCGCAAGCGATGGAAACTCTTCATCGCCGCTAGATTCATTCAGCCTGGTAGGTTGCTTTGGACCATCATTTGCAGATATACGTTCTTGTGTTTCTGCTTGCATTGCTTCCTTTTGCAATTGCTTTGGGTCCTGTTGTGGTTGTTGCTCTGGTAATACGAGTGTTTGAGCCATCTCATCTGACTCATTGGATATGTGTTGTTTCTTTTTAGGTGACGAAACCGAAGGGGGTTCGGGGTCAGCATAAGACAGAAAGACAATAATGAGAACGCCACAAACAATCAATGTCTTTTTGATGTGGGTGTCCCACAAAAACGAAAACCCGTCCAAAACAACTCCTTATACAATTTCCCGAAAGAGGTTTTTGACAAAAAAGCTGGTTTTCTGGCTCACCAGTGCTTCTGTAAAGCGCTGACATACAGTGGCGGGTCCGCTGAAATTCTCATTGCCCAATACCCTTTTGCAGAGTTCCAGGTATCATAAACATATATGAAAGTAAAGCCGCCCTAGAAAGAACGAATCTAAACTTAAAATTGGAAGGTATAAATAATATTGGCAAAATGATAGGTTTGCGTCACCACACCATCGGTAATGGTTTGGCTGGCGCGATCTTGCGCTGAGTCACCCGTAAATTCGGTTTTTTGATAATGCATTCGATAGCCTAAACCCAAAAATTGATGTGGCGTAACAATCGGGAAATGTAGAGAGATGTATGGAGAGTACAAGGTTTTCGGATCTGCATCTAATCCCGTAAAATCGCTTGGATCTTCTGAAAACGAATTACTGATGCCTAAATCAAATCCTGCTACTAATTTAAATGGCGCAAATGAAGTGACTTCAGAATGCACACCAACAGTAATACTTGATCGCTTATTGGTGACATATAGCCCTGATCGATCGCCATTGTCATCGACGATATCATCGGATTTAAATTTTGTAGATTGATATCCAATCGTTGGACCAACACGAACGCTCCCATGCGGCATTTGATAGACATCGTATAAGAAACGAGCATGTGCATTAAGTCCAATCAGCCGATTCTTTGCTTTTAAATTACCAAACTGATTCCCATTGGCATCTCTTAGATTGGTCGACGTGGTCAAAAGACCATATGCCCCACCTAAAACCAGACTGGGGAAAAACTTTCCGCCCAAAAGTGCCGGCGATTTAATATGGGCAGCAGCATTGATCGTAAGCCCTGCAATTGCATAATTAAAAACTTGTCCAGATGTTTGTGAAACGTCATAGGTGTGAATCGTCCATGCAGGTGTAAGCGACAAATTCAATCGCTCAGTCGCAAAGCTTGGTTCCATAGCAGCCATATCTGAGCGAGCACTTTTAGACTTTGATTTAGAACTCGATTTTTTCTTCTGAGACTTCTTGTGCGTGCTAGGCCGTTTTACACGCGGCTGCAACTCTTTGCTTTCAGATGTTGGTTCAAAGAATTTTTCTAAATCGGAGACACGCGTACTCGGTGTGTGTCCTTTTTTCGTCTCTCCAACCGTCTGGAGGACGCCAAGACTCGATTTAAACATCCATCCCGTAAAACCAAAATTGCCATCAAGATTGATTTTAACCTTGGCCCAACCCGCTCGATTAACGCCTAGAACATGAACACGATTACCTCTTCGAAGCGTATACAAAGAAGAACTACGCGTTGAAGGTTTTTCATATACTCTCGCCGAATTGGTACGAACCACAAACTGGTTTTGGGCGTACCCGACACGAACCACTGATAGAATCACAAAAAAAACCAGTAGCTGGCATAAAAGTCTCATCGAAACATTATAATAGGTGGATCACAATATAGCAAAGATCTTTGATTTATGCACTAACTTGGCCAGCACGGCTGACTTGGCGAACGCAAAAAAGCCCGAGAAACATGACCAATAGAACAAATATGGCCATAAACCGTAAAGTTTCAGCTGCTGTTAAAAACGCCAGCAAAGATTGCTGACGATACAACACGTCATGTAATGAGGTAACGACCAGTCGCAACGGATTGATCAACATTAAATATTGCATCCAGCGACTTGCAGATTCAGCTGGAAAAACAGCCCCTGACAGCACCCACATGGGGAGTAACACGACATTCATCACAGCATGAAACCCTTGCACTGAATTAAGCCACCAGGCAAACATAAAACCCAATAAGCTAAGTAACAATGAAGCCAGACCTACAATAAATAATAGCTCAACGAGAATTGCAACACTTAACTTCACTCCGATCAAAGGCGCAAGCAAAACAACCAGTAAGGTTTGCAATAAAGCAAGAAAGCTGGTTGCTGAAACCTTTCCCAATACTATTTTTATCGCCGCTTGAGGAACAAGGCGAACACCTTGCAAAAACCCTTCATTGCGATCTTCGACCAAAGATATCATTGAAAAAATGGACGAAAACAATACTGTCATCAACAAAATGCCAGGAAAGAAAAAATGAAGTGAGTTGGTTTGTAAAAAAGTTTCTTCAAGCAGACTGCCAAATCCGTGTCCGACCATGACCCAAAACACAATGGGGGTTGCCAGTGTTGCAATCAATCGCCCCTTCTGCCGCAAAAAACGCCGCGCTTCTCTTTTGGTAAACTCCCAAACAACCCGCATCATAAAATGGGTACCCCTGTTTTTTCTAGATAGACATCTTCCAAATTTGCCTCGCGATACATAAAATGCTCAACACATGGTACAAGGAACGAAATCACTAATTCTAAATCGCTTTTGTTGATCCGTAATTGCAAATCTTCCCCTTGTAAGGAGACATTTTCGGCTACAGTTTCCAAACGCTCTACAACAGAAGCGTCTTTGAGTTTAGCACTGATGTAAAAGTATTGCAGCTGACCTATTAGTTGACTGGGCTGACCATCACAAACAACATGCCCTTGATGTAGCATGACGACTCGATCCATTCGCTGAACCTCATCCGTCAAATGGGAAATCCATACCACAGTTGTTCCGTTTTCCTTTTGAATCGAACGGAGCCAGGCAAACAAATCTAATCTTGACTTCGGGTCTAGACCTGTCGAAGGCTCATCCAGCAGAATAAAGGCAGGTTTAGCGATCAATGCTTTGGCAATTTCTACCCTTCTGGCATACCCGCCTGATAATAGCCGAGCTTGCCGCTCTATCAATTCTTTAAATTGAAATTGATCGGCTAGATCAT
>JAGRMV010000159.1 GCA_020441045.1 Deltaproteobacteria bacterium
ATCAATAGGCTCTCTGTGCATAGCCAGTAGCAAAGCATTGGCTTGACTAAAATGTTTGTTGCCAAACCAATGGCCTTTGTTGGCACTAAGCGGGGATGGATGACCGGAGGTTAAAACATGATGTTTGGATGCATCAATCAAACGTGCTTTTTTCTTGGCATAGCCACCCCATAGCAAAAAAATCATATTCTCTTTTTCTCTGGAGATCATTTCAATCACCGCATCAGTAAATATTTCCCACCCCTTCCCTTGATGACTACCAGCTTGATGCGCGCGGACGGTTAATGTGGCGTTGAGAAGCAAAACACCTTGCTGCGCCCAACGCTGTAAATTTCCACTTTTGGGATAAGGGAGATGGAGATCTTGCTGAATCTCTTTAAAAATATTGATCAGTGACGGCGGGTGCGAGATCCCATCTGCGACCGAAAAACATAACCCATTGGCTTGCTTTGGTCCATGGTAAGGGTCTTGCCCGATGATGACAACTTTCAAATCATCAAAGGTGCAATAATCAAAAGAAGAAAAAATCTGTTTCCCAGGTGGAAAACATGTATGCCCCCGATATTGCTTGCGGACAAACGATGCCAGCTCTGCAAAATAGTTTTTCCCAAACTCAGAAGCAAGACGCTGTTTCCAACTTTCGTGTATCCGAACATCCATAGGGTTCTACATACCGAAAATCAAACACAACGCAAGCAATCAAAATCACTTCCCGCACCTCAATATGCAAACTCCTATAAACTTGCAGTTCATTCTCAGCATTGTATAACTATAGGAGGTTTGTCTATATTACGGGAGATTTCATGACATCAAAGTCAATCATCATGGCATGGTTTTGTGCTGTTTTTTCTATGCAAAGTGTTTACGCCCAGGTCACTAACGAAAAAGTAAAAGTGACTGAAAAAGGCATGGTCCATCTTGATTTTGTCAATACCGAAGTCGCCGAAATCGCCAAAACCATGGGGGAGCTCACAGAGCGCAACTTTATCATTGATGACAAAGTGCGTGGCAAAATTACCATCATTTCTCCAAAAGCGGTATCGGTTGCTGAAGCTTACCAGGCCTTTATTTCTGCATTGGAAGTAAAAAACTTCACTGTCGTCAAAGTAGGGAAAATGCATAAAATCATTCCACTGAAAGACACCAAAAAGCTTCCACTTGATGTGGATGTTGCATACCCATCTGGTGGTGGAGATGAGTTTGTTACGCGATTGATCCCTATCAAATATACCAAGGCATCAGCACTGCAAAAAGACCTTCGCAACTTGATTTCTAGAAATGGCGATATGTTCTCTTATGACCCCACCAACACATTGATCCTCACCGACTCTGTGGTCAACATTCGTCGGGTTTTACGCATCATTCAAAAACTTGATCAACAAGGGTTTGAGGAATCGATCCATGTTATAAAACTCGCTTATGCACCAGCGGCCGATACTGCGCAAAAAATCGAAGAGCTCTTTAATCTCAATCAGAAAACTGCTGCGAAACAGGCCAATAATGCTGCTCCTGTCACCGATGATGTGAGCAATTATATTTCAAAAATCATCCCCGATGAGCGAACCAATTCTTTGATCATTGCTGCCAATGATGAAGGGATCAGTAAAATTCGTGAGTTTGTCCAAAAAATTGATCAATCTTTAGAGGATCAAATCAGTTCAGGACGTATTCATGTGCATTATTTGCAATATGCCGATGCTGTTGAATTGGCAACAACTCTCAGTGGTGTTTCTAGCAATCTATCCGCCAAAAGTGTAGAAGCGCAGCGCAATAACAAACGCACCAACAACAGTGCCAACAATCAGCAAAAAGCTTCGATGCTCGGTGGCGAGGTAGAAATTGTTGCTGATGAGCATACCAACTCTCTTATTATCACTGCCTCACCAGCTGATTACAGCACCTTGGTTCCTGTTATCAATCGCCTTGATATCCGTCGTCCACAAGCATTTGTTGAAGCTATGATCATGGAAGTGGATATCGACAAAGCTTCAGAAGTTGGTGTTGCTGCCAATGGCGCCAAAGACTTTAGCAATGGTAATAGTGTTGTATTTGGTGGCACTTCTTTTGGTGACCTCAGCTCCATCGCACTTCCGGTCACTTCGCAAGGACTCCTGTTTGGCGTACAGGGAGAAAGTTTATCGGTCCCCATTGGCGGTGGCAGCTCCCTTGACATCCCTATTTTTGGTAGTGTTTTCCGTGCTTTACAAACCGACGGTACCATCAATGTCCTGTCCACGCCGAATATTCTTACCCGTGATAACATGGAAGCAGAGATTATTGTCGGTCGTGTTGTGCCTTTTATCACTACTTCTGGCCGTGATGTCAATAACCAGCCCATTAACCAAATTCAGCGCGAAAATGTTGCTCTCACCCTTCGCGTGACACCTCAGATCAATGCCTCTGATGAACTGACCATGGATATTTTCCAAGAAATTCAAGACCTCATTCCAGGACCTGATATCAACGTATTTGGCCCGACCACTTCAACTCGATCCGCCAAAACCACAGTTTTGGTAAAAGATGGTCAAACCGTCACCATTGGCGGTCTGATTTCAGACCGTATTGAAACTTCCAATAGCAAAATCCCTATTCTTGGGGATGCTCCGCTGATCGGGTGGCTTTTCCGCAATCGTGGTAAAACCAAAACCAGACAAAGTCTGGTGATGTTCTTAACGCCTCATATTATTCGCACACCCAGTGATCTTGAAGATATGACGATCAAGAAAAATATGGAACGTAGAAATTATCTCGAAAAAAACCGTGTTGAGGACCATCCGGGCATAAAAAAATACACTCTGAATAAAGATTTTCGCTCTAAAACTGAAGCGGTACCCCAAGACTCCCCTACAGCTGGATTTTTATCCGACGAACCCGAGACGAAGGAAAAATAGGTCGCTTATACAGAATTCTGTTATAATGTGAGGTAGATATCAGTTATCACCCAAAAGGGAAGAATAGTAGATCGTATATGAGCAATCCGTGGGATAAATCAGCCAAAACAGTTGTTGCGCACAAAGATGAGATCGCAAAAAAGGTGCGCAAAGGTGATTCTACACCCAAACTAACCCCTATTGAACAGCGAGAGCTCGATGATGAGGTCACTGAAGTGATTGAAAAAACCATTTCCAAGCTCAACGTCATCAAAAGCGAAGACTTTGTTAAGTCTGTCGAACAAGACTATGAACTCAAATCGCCATCGGACAACACCATCGGACAAATTTTACTTGGGATTAGCAATTTGGACCCTCGCATACTGCAAGAAGCCATCGAGCAAACCAGCGTTGATGAAACGCAAATCACTGAAATTGGCGAATACCTCATCAAGAAAAAAGCCATCACTGAAGAAGAGCTTATCCAAGCACTGAGTTTACAAACAGGCATTCCTGTTGCCCAAAAACTTGATGAAATTGAGATCGATTTAACATTGATTACAAAAATTCCTATTTCATTTGCCAAAAAACATAATCTCGTTCCCTTTATGAAAAAAGGCAATACCGTTTATGTCGCCATTTCAAACCCAACCGATCTTTCCCCTATCGATGATTTACGTGTACTTACCCATGCCAATATCAAACCCATGCTGGCTTCCAAGACAGCGATTTTAAACATCATTAACAAAACCTATGATAAAAGTTCTGGTGTTGGAGAAGAGCTGCAACAGGATTTGATGGATGATCTTGAAAACCAAGATCTCGACAATGTCAATTTAGATGAAACACAAGACTTATTAGACTCAGACGATGAAGCGCCGATCATCCGTCTGATCAACACGTTATTATTTCGTGCGGTCAAAGAACGCGCAAGTGATATTCATATTGAACCTTTGGAAAAAGAAATTGCTGTCCGCTTCCGTATTGATGGGGTGCTTTATGAAATCATGAAGCTTCCCAAAAAAGCCAAAGCATCCATCACTTCTCGAATCAAGATCATGGCAGATCTCGACATTGCTGAAAAAAGAATTCCACAAGATGGTCGAATCAAAATCAAAATCGGTGGACGAGGCGTCGATATTCGTCTTTCGACACTGCCTGCATCTTATGGTGAGAGTATTGTCATGCGTCTTTTGGTCACCAGTAATGTCGTGCCACAGCTCGATGATATTGGGTTTGATGAAAAGCAATTACAGATCATCAAAAGAGTTACCAAACTCAGCCATGGCATCTTCCTGGTTACAGGTCCTACAGGTTCGGGTAAATCAACCACCTTATATACGTGTCTGTCCAGTATGAATTCAAAAGATCGTAAGATCATTACTGTTGAAAACCCAGTTGAAAGACAACTTGATAATGTCATGCAAGTACAAGTCAATGACAAGGTCAATTTGACTTTTGCCAGTGGCCTGCGCTCAATTCTTCGTCAAGATCCTGATGTCATTATGATCGGGGAGATTCGTGACTTGGAAACAGCTGAGATTGCTATCCAAGCCTCACTTACAGGTCACTTGGTGTTTTCTACCTTGCACACCAACGATTCAGCTGGCTCCATTACGCGCCTGATCGATATGGGTGTTGAACCATTTTTGGTTGCATCTTCCTTGGTCGGATCGATGGCACAACGTCTGGTACGAACATTCTGTGATGAATGTAAACAGGTCTACCAACCTTCGGATTTTGAGCTCAAAGAAATCGGGATTGCCAAAGAGATTGCCCAAGCCCATACTTTCTATAAACCCGTTGGTTGTGAAGAATGTGCACACACAGGCTATGCCGGACGTATGGGAATCTATGAAATGATGCCTGTGGATGATCGAATCCGCGCACTGGTCTCTAAAAACGTTGATGCTGGCCAAATCCGCAAAGAAGCCAAAGAACAAGGCGTAAAATTTCTGCGTGCTGACGGTTCAGAAAAAGTCTTGCAAGGGTTGACCTCGATTGA
>JAGRMV010000160.1 GCA_020441045.1 Deltaproteobacteria bacterium
CTTCGGTGACTTCACCAACCACATACATAGGACAACGTTCGCGATCGGCAATGGTTTGTAAGAGGTCAATGTCTTTTTCCGATACAACCAGTCCCATACGCTCTTGTGATTCGTTGCCAATCAACTCTTTCGCACTTAAGGTGTGATCTCCAATGGGGAGTTTATCCATATCGATGGATCCGCCGGTTTTTTCAACAAGTTCGGACAAACAGTTTAGATGCCCACCGGCTCCGTGATCATGGATTGATTTGATCGCGTTGCTGCTGCTCTCAACCATGGCGCGAATAACATTGGCAGCACGCTTTTGCATTTCGGGATTGGAACGCTGAACTGCGTTGAGTTCAATGCTGCGATCAAGATCACCGGTATCGGTAGAAGATACAGCTGCGCCGCCCATTCCAATCCGGTAATTGTCACCACCGAGAATGACAATTTTATCGCCTTTTGTTAAGGGCAGTTTTTCTGCGTGCTCTACCTTGGCATAGCCGATACCGCCAGCTTGCATGATGACTTTATCATAGCCGAGTTTGCTTCCCTGTTCTTCGTGCTCAAACGTAAGCACGGATCCTGTAATCAGTGGCTGGCCAAATTTATTGCCAAAGTCTGAAGCGCCATTGGAAGCCTTGATCAAAATTTCAAGTGGTGTTTGATAGAGCCAGTCGCGATCATCGATACCCCATGGTTTTTCTTTTTGGATACGAGAGTAGGGGGTCATATAAACGGCAGTACCTGCCAGTGGAATACTGCCCTGGCCACCTGCTAAGCGATCACGAATTTCGCCACCAGATCCGGTAGCGGCGCCACTAAATGGCTCAACAGTTGTTGGAAAGTTGTGTGTTTCAGCTTTAAGTGAAAGCGTGCTGGCAAAAGTTGAAGTTGTATAGGAAGCTGGTTTGTCTTGGGCAGCGGGGGCAAATTGGGTTGTGGTGGGACCTTGCACGAGTGCCACATTGTCTTTGTATGCAGAAACAATACTGTTGGGATGGGTTTGTGATGTCTGTTTGATCCATTGAAACAACGATTTGTTTTTTTTCTGACCATCAATAATAAACTGTCCATTAAAAATTTTGTGACGACAGTGTTCCGAATTGATTTGAGAAAAGCCAAATACTTCAGAATCGGTTAACTTGCGCCCGATTTTTTTGCTCACATGTTCGAGGTAGTCTACTTCTTGTGTGCTTAAAGCCAATCCTTCGGATTGATTATAAGTGTGAATATCGTCAATATATTGAATGGGCTCTGGCGTGATGTCGACAGTAAAAATTTCTTGGTCAAGACGTGAAAAGGCTTGAAAAATCATTTTGTCATAGGTTTCTGGAAGTGGGAAAAACTGTTCCATCCGGGTAATATTTGCAATCCCCATATTTCGAGTGATTTCTACCGCATTGGTCGACCAAGGCGTAATCATAGACGGTCTAGGTCCAATAAAAGCTTGCTGAATATGATCCCCATCGATGGGCCGTTGGTGGCCAAAAAGCCAAATCAATTTTTTGATATCGGTTTCGAGAAGTTTTGCATGATACTCAACCGCAATGACTTGGGTTGATATATCTCCAAAAAATAAAATCATGCGTAGGCTCTTCCTGTATGACCTTCGATATAATTGATAAAGGCTTGGTTGACGACCCTCATGCCACCAGGTGTAGGATAATCTCCGGTAAAGTACCAATCGCCTTTGTGTTCAGGAATGGCTTTGTGCAGACCTTCGACACTTTGATAAATGATATCGATAGGACAAGGGCTTTGTTCTGGGGTGAGCATGCTGGATATTTTTTGATTGATTTCCTCATCGCTAAATGGCGCATAGATCTTTTTGACATGGTTTTCGATTTGATCTTTAGGTTTGGTTTGTTGTGCAAGACAAGCTTGGTAGACATCATCAATGATTTGCTGTTGACCGCGCTCCTTTAACAGTGCAATAGCAGCCTGAAACGCGATGAAGTCGCCAATTCTTGCCATGTCAATACCATAACAATCTGGATAGCGGATCTGGGGCGCAGAAGAAACAATAGATATTTTCTTAGGTTGTAGGCGCCCTAAAATACGTAAAATACTCTTTTTTAGGGTTGTCCCGCGGACAATCGAGTCATCCACCACGACCAAATTATCAATGCCATTGCGAACAACGCCATAGGTGACATCATAAATATGTGCGACGATTTCATCTCGGCCCGAATCTTCAGATATGAACGTACGGAGTTTGGTATCTTTGACGGCAATTTTTTCTACACGCGGATGTAGGGCCAGTGCTTGGGCAATTTTTGCTGGATCACCTTGCGCCTTGATAATTTCTTCCATGCGAAACGTATCCAAATGTAGACGAAGCGCTTCGATAAGTCCCAAAAAGGAAGTTTCAGCAGTATTTGGAATAAATGAGAAAACTGTATTTTCAACATCATGGTCTATGGATGCTAAGACTTGTGGTAAAACGTTTTGGCCAAGGTTTTTTCGTTCTAAATAAATATCTCTATCTGTGCCTCTGGAAAAATAAATTCTTTCAAAAGAACAAGATTTTTTTGGAAGCGTTGATTTGAAAGGGACAAGAGAACTCTTGCCGCTTTTTTTGATGATAAAAGCATGCCCAGGTGGAATTTCATGGATATCCTTATAGCTGACATTGAAGGCGGTTTGAATCGGTGGGCGTTCTGAGGTCACAACGGCAACTTCTTCATCTTCATAATAAAAAGCAGGTCGAATACCAGCAGGATCACGTAAAACAAAAGCATCACCGTGTCCTAACAGTCCTGCCATGGCATAACCACCATCCCATTTGGCTGCTGAACGCTGTAAGATGGTTTGAATGTTTAAATTTCTTGCAATATGTTCAGAAATCTCAGGGTGGGTAAAATTTTCTTGTTTATAATGTTGAAACAGTCGCTCATTTTCTTGATCCAAAAAATGACCGATATTTTCTAAAACGGTGACCGTGTCAGACATTTCCTTTGGATGCTGACCTAAATTGGTTAGATTAGCAAAAAGCTCACTAACATTGGTAAGATTAAAGTTCCCTGCAATGACCAGGTTGCGCGTTTTCCAGTTGTTTTGCCTTAAAAAAGGGTGACAACTTTCAATGGTATTTTTACCAAAGGTGCCATAACGTAAATGCCCCAGAAAAAGCTCACCGGTAAAACTATGGTTTTTTTTCAACGCATCAAGGTCTTTGAGTTGTTCAGAAGTCAGTGGGTCAAACTGTTGATTGATTTTGCCAAAAATTTCCTGCAAGGGAGAGGTGTGATTGCTTCTGGTTCGACTGATGTAGCGGTGACCTGGCGGCATGTCAAACTTGATATTGGCAATTCCCGCACCATCCTGTCCACGGTTATGTTGTTTCTCCATGAGTAAATAGAGTTTATGCAATCCATAAAACGAGGTGTTATACTGATTGAGGTAGTAGGAAAGAGGTTTTTTGAGGCGCAAAAGAGCAATGCCGCACTCATGTTTGATTGGTTCACTCATTTTATGGCTAACGCTCCTGTCGGATGTCCTTCTTTCACAGAACATCACTGCTGGATCAGTCGTTTGATCCCTCATGTGATAACAATAGTGGCCTTATATCCTGTTTTTTCTGCTTTGCCTAGAGGGTAGAGCGGACAATTTTCTATTGGTTTGCGCTCGGAAAGCCATATTTGGGTTTGTTTTTGGATTCTTCCTCTTGTTTTTGCAAAAGTTCTTGCCTTTGTTCCTCGGCTTTTTTGCGAACTTGTTCCTTGCGCCATTCTTGTACAAAGAAGAAAACAACAATCATGACAGCCAGCACCACGCTTGCGATCAGAGAATAGCGGATCATATTGTTTTCAAAGTTTTTGATGGCTTGTGGTACTTTTTCATCAGGATCAATGTCCTTGATGTTTTCTTCTAGGATATTGTAACTAACAAAAGATGCATCTTCTTTGAACTCTTTGTAAGCGACAAAAGAGTTTTCATTCATATAGGCTTGGCTGATTTCTGGGTTTGCAGCATTTGACTGTACAATCGGTTTGGAAGAATCTGTTTGGGGGGAAGATTGTTTGACAGGCGAGTGATTGGAAAAAAGTTCATCGATTTTTTGATCTGAAACAGAAGAAGGTTGATATTGTACTGGATCGGAAACAATTTCATCTATATCGGGAACAGAAATCCGGGTAATTTCTCTTTCATTGGTGATCTCAGGCTTTTGTTTAGGTGTTCTTGGGTCGACGTACCCTGTTTTGATCATCGTTTCTTTGGATGATTCATCTCGGGCTCGTTGATAGACTTCAACGATGTCTTGTTTTTGAATACGGGTCGTTGGGCTATTATCAAACGGGGTAGCTTGGGCTGGGGGATGTCCTGAGCTTGGTGGTGAAGACGATGCTTGTTTTACTACTTCTGGTGCTACATGCTCAACTTGGATCATGGGTACATCAGGTGTCGCTGCCATGGGTCGAAGTAAAATGAAGTTAAAGCACTTGTTGCAGGTTACTTTTGCCCCTTTCTCTGTGATTCTTCGACTAGAAAATTGTGACGCTTTATGGCAGGTGCCGCACTCCCAATAGATTTGAATATTGTTTTCAGAAGGTTTGGGGGCTGGTACAGGTCGGCCAAGTTCATCTGCGACCATCTCAATATTTGAAAGTGTAATTTCTTCCATGACATTCCCAAAGACATTGGACTGCCCACATTGATGACATGAAAGCTTTTTTTTGGCATCTGACCAAGATTCAGTATTGATTTGGTTCAATGCGCCACATTGGGCACATTCTTGTAAAAAGTACATATAAACAACATGATACGAGTTCAACGCCCCCAAAGTCAACCTATTTGACCGAAGAATTAAAGGGCTTTGGTTAGGTACCATAGG
>JAGRMV010000161.1 GCA_020441045.1 Deltaproteobacteria bacterium
TTGTTTTTTTTTTTTTTTTCTTTAAGGGCCTGGTTCATCCACTGCACATGGGTCACCACATCTTCTGTTTGCACTCCTAGCTTGCTGGCAATTGCTTCATGTATGCTTGAGAGATGCTCCATATAGTCAACCGCACGTTTACCAGTAAGCGCTTCAATGCGCCGCACACCAGCAGAAACACTACTTTCTTTGAGCAAAACAAATTGCTGGATCTCACCCGAAGCTTTGACATGCGTACCGCCACAAAATTCTTTGGAGTAATCACCCAGGCTCAACACTCTTACAGTATCACCATATTTTTCGCCAAACATCGAGACAGCGCCAGTTTTTTTGGCCTCCGTAATGGCCAATACTTGCGTCACCATCGGATCATTTTGCTTGATCCGAGCATTGATGAGGTCTTCGATTTGTGTTTTTTCTTCTGCAAGCAAGGCTTGGCCATGGGCAAAATCAAAGCGTAGACGCTCTGGTGCAACCAGTGAACCCTTTTGCTCGACATGCGGTCCCAAAACTTCTTTAAGTGTTGCATGCAGCATATGCGTTGCAGTATGGTTTTTGGCAGTAGCTTGTCGAAGATCGGCATTGACCGTTGCCTGTACCGTCATACCTAGCTTGATGTTTCCTGAGGTAACTTTAACATCATGGACAATCAAATCTTGGGCAATTTTATGTGTGCGTAGCACTTCCATATCACCACCAGCAAATGTTATGCTACCTGTATCCCCGACTTGCCCACCGGACTCGCCATAAAAGGGGGTCTGATTGAGCAGCAAACTTACCTCGTCTCCAGCGTGCGCAGATTCAACTTCTACACCATCTTTGACCAGCACGATGACTTCTGCACTTGCATCAAGTCTGTCATAGCCAAGAAAGTCTGTAGTGATATTTTGCTTGATCCAACTACTGGCCAGCACTTCAAGCTGAGCATTGTCATTGCCCTTCCAACTGCCGCGCGCTTTTTCACGATGCTGCGCAAAGGCTTCTTCAAAGCCCTGTTCATCAAGCTGCATATCATGCTCGCGCAAGACGTCAGCCGTCATATCTACCGGAAAACCATAGGTATCATATAGATGAAAAGCGGTCTCACCCGAAAACTTTTTATGGTTTTGGGTTTGCGCACGCTTGATTTCTTCGAGCAGCAAATGCATGCCTCGATCCACTGTAAGTGCAAAAAGTTTTTCTTCGGCCAAAATGGCTTGTTTGATTTGACTTTGTTTGTCTTTGAGTTCTGGATAAGCGGCTGCATATGACGCAACAACAACTTCCGAAAGGCTGCTTAAGCCATGCTCGGCGAAGTCAATCTTGCGACCATGCCGCATCGCCCGGCGCATAATTCGACGTAAAACATAACCGCGTCCGTCTTTAGAAGGCAACACGCCATCGGCAATCAAAAACACCATCGCCCGGATATGATCGGCCAAAACCCGCTGCGAAATTTTGGTTATATCATCGGCATCGGAAAAATAATCTGCTTGCGAATGCTTGGAAATGTATGTCAAAATCGAAGTAAACAGCGACGTATCGTAGTTGTTGGTTTTGCCTTCCAATACCGAGGTAATCCGCTCTAACCCCATGCCCGTATCGATCGAGGGATTGGGCAGTTTTTCACGGCTACCATCGGCATGTTGCATGAACTGCATAAATACCAAATTCCATATTTCCATGAACCGATCATCTTGCGCGGCAAATTGCTGCTGGTCTGGTAGACTCCCATCTGGAGCCTGATCGTAAAAAATTTCAGAACACGGCCCACACGGTCCGGTATCGCCCATGCTCCAAAAGTTATCTTTCTCGCCAAAACGAAAAATCCGGGCTGGATCAATCCCAATCTCATCTTTCCAAATGGCATAGGCCTGATCATCATCCAAAAAAATGGTGACATACAAACGACTTGGATCAAGCTTGAGTTCTTCGGTAATAAACTGCCAGGCCAGGGCAATGGCTTCGGATTTAAAGTAATCACCAAAGGAAAAATTGCCGAGCATCTCAAAAAAAGTATGGTGGCGAGCTGTGTACCCTACGTTTTCCAAATCGTTGTGCTTGCCGCCCGCACGGACACATTTTTGACTACTGATGGCTTGGGTATAGGGCCTTTTTTCTTGGCCCAGAAATACATCTTTGAATTGATTCATCCCGGCATTGGTAAAAAGCAACGTTGCGTCCCCATGCGGGACCAAACTTGAACTGGCGACCTTGGTATGGCCATGTTGGGTAAAATAATCGATAAATTTCTGCCGGATATCCATGTTGGTGGTTGTATCAAGAAGATTTAGGCAAGTCTACGAATGATCTGCTCTTGCTCTGAATCATATATCCTATTTATTTAATGCAATAAATCATTAATAAAGTTAATCAATCAATTTAAACTACTGATTGGACTCCGCACGCAAAAACATAGAAAGTTCGATTTTTAACATAAAACAAACATAGGGGAGAGATACTATGAAAAAAACATTACTTACCATCGCAGTACTTGCGATGATCCAAACCCAAGCCTGGGCGCAAACTACACCCAGAGGCATACCAGATAATCAACAACAAACAGATCAAGTACAAACCAAAACAGCTCTTGATATGGTCACTGACAATAAAGACTATATCGCTGATGAAATTGCCTATGCGTTAGCTGCAAACCCAGAAGTAACCCGGCAACTACCCAACTATACAGTCACTGACTTTACTCTTGAAAAAGCTTTGACAGGAACCGGTTACCAACAATTTCAACAATATATCACCGGATATGTTGGAAAACACCCTTTCAGTTGCAGAGTACAAAAAAGCAGCGATGCACAATTAACGCTCACCGGTTGTAAGATCAGAAGACCTGTTGAAAATCAATCGCGATATGACTTCGAAAAAAATCTCAACTTTGATATCAATTGCGGTACGATTGTCATTGCTCTGAACTAATTTTACTTTCTAGCTTGGGTGTGAGGAGGTTGCTGCAGATATTTTTTGCACCCCTTGCACCCTCATCCATCCTCACAGCGACTCGCTATGTAGACGCATACCCGTACACTGCAATAGTTAAGCTTTTTTTATCAGCGCAAGACAAATCAATCGGACTAAAATATTTTGCGCTGCCCATATAGATCAAACCAATCTTACTTGTAATATAAAAACGATAGGATTGAGACTAAAACTTATCAATTTTCAGATCGTCTAGATCCAAATTACCAAAGTCATCATCATCTGCAATGACAATACGCTGGGTTTCGTCTGGTTGAAAATCATCGACACTGATGCTGCTGGCCGTATTCGATGAAATGCCGCGCATTTCTAGGGCAAAATCATCTGGGTTGGTCGCCTGTTTGAGCGCTTCTTCATAAGAGATATGTTTTTGTTTGACCAAGTTCATCAGCGATTGATCGAAGGTTTGCATGCCATATGAAACAAAACCTTCTTTGATGGTATCGTAGAGCTCGCGGGTACGCTCTTCTTCCTCAATCAACGAACGCACACGCGAGTTACCGACCAAAATTTCACATGCCGCGACTCGTCCTTTGCCATTGGCTTTTGGAACAAGTCGCTGTGAGATCACGCCTTTGAGCACTGACGCCAACTGTAAGCGAACTTGTTTCTGCTGATTGCCCGGAAATACCGAGACAATACGATTGATGGTTTCGGTGGCATCCAATGTGTGCACTGTCGACATCACCAAGTGCCCTGTTTCTGCGGCCTTGATCACGGTTTCAATGGTTTCTAAATCTCGCATCTCCCCAACCAAAATCACATCTGGATCTTGGCGCAAAGAACCTCGCAGCGCACTGGAAAAATCAACGGAATCGACGCCGATTTCGCGTTGATTGATGATACTGCGTTTATCTCGAATCAAAAACTCAATCGGATCTTCAATGGTTAGAATGTGCGCAGTCCGATGATTGTTGATATAGTCAATCATGGCGGCAAGTGTTGTCGATTTTCCTGAACCGGTTGTGCCTGTCACCAAAATCAATCCACGATGCTCCATGGCGATTTTTTTGATGACCTCTGGCAGCCCCAACTCATCCACAGAAAAAACCCGAAACGGCACTACACGAAAAACCAAACCAATAGAATTGCGTTGATAAAAAATACTGACCCGAAAACGCCCCACACCAGGAACAGCATACGAGGAATCAAGACCGCGATTTTCCTGAAACTTCTCCCACTGCCCTTCTTTCATCATGGCGCGCGCGTAGCCGACAGCTTGTTCACCGGTGACACGACTGCCACCTTTAAGGGGTACAAGCGATCCGTTAACCCGAAAAATCGGCGGCATGCCTACTTTGATATGAATATCACTGGCCTTGCCTTTTACCGCAATCTTTAACAGTTCGTTAATTTCCATTGATCTTCAATTATACTTGAGATCATGTCGCCGATACAGGTTTATTTTTTGGTTTTTGTCGTAGTGTCTTCGCTAGCGTCAGTTTGTTTAGCTGTTGCCGATACTTTTTTTGTCGGTGGCTGTAAGCCTGCACTGGCATAGACTTTTTCAACAATGCTTTTGAGCACCTTTGGATTTTCTTCCAAGTATGTGCGCACTTTTTCTTTACCCTGTCCCAAACGTTCACCGTCAAACGAATACCATGAGCCCATTTTTTCGACGATGTCATGACTGACCGCCAAGTCCAAAAGATCTGTGACCCGCGAAATACCTTGACCGTAATAGATATCAAACTCAACTCGTTTGAATGGAGCTGCCATTTTGTTTTTCACTACTTTGACTTGCGTACGGTTACCGATGACTTCCTCACCGTTTTTGATCGCGCCAATGCGGCGGATATCCAAACGAACAGAAGAGTAGAACTTCAGCGCGTTACCACCGGTTGTGG
>JAGRMV010000162.1 GCA_020441045.1 Deltaproteobacteria bacterium
GCACCCAACAGGCTTTTTTTCTGTAAAATTTGCAGACCAAAACTTTGATTGGGTGATTCAAAGTGTTTTTCTGGATAAAAACCAATGCCTGTACAAAACTTCATAGGTTCTGCTTTTTGGTGCAAATAAATTCCTTCACGTAAATTCGAAATTTGTTGTAGCAAATCAGTGGCATATAAATGGCTTTCAAATCCTGGGTTTTTTGGATTTTCAACGTGAATGTCTCCATCTCCACGTATAGCAAGTATATTTCTAATACCTAAATAGTGTAGGTCGATGAGCGAGTCTTCGGTTTCTTCGACAGAAAAACCTCTACATAAAAGGTGAGGGACGCAATCAATGCCATATTTAAATTGCAAGGCAGCGCAGACAGAAATGGTGCCTGGGCGTTTTTTTTGAATTTTCTTTTCAAATAATGCAGGGGTGGCAGCTTTAACCCAGTCGACATCTGGCGCATGACTAGTAATATCAATCCACAAGGGATAAAAAGGCAGCAGCGTTTCAATAGTTTTAGACACCCCACCAATGTCAAGACCTCGAAGAGGTGGGGTGACTTCGAAGCTAAAAGAAATTTGATCTTTCTCTTTATTGTCTAGCTTTTCGATTAAATTCATACAACGTACCTTTCACAGTGGCAGATAAAGTCAAACTGTAACTCTTTCTGGCTTTCCAATCCACCAAAAATGCATCGATCAACGCATATGCGTTGGTTCTTTTTCTCTCCCCTTCTTTATCTCAAAAGCTCTACTTCCTTTCCATCAAGTCTTTTATCGATACATCATACGAGAGCAACATTTATAAATCTAGATAAAGTTTCGGCGATTTCCGTATGGGTACTTGCGCAGCTGTACCAGTAGAAAATAGTTCAAGCTCCACCGAGCATCAGCAAAGCCCTTACCCTACTTTGAGTAATTCACTCCAACGTGTTGTGTAGCAAGGTGAGCGTTGATTTGATTTCATCGACCAATTGATGTCATGCGTGCCGCAGGCGGCAAATTTGAGTGTGGATCGTCCTTGTTTTTGATTGATTTGATCCATGATCATCATGAGTCTTTGGTCTTTGTTTGAGTCTTCAGGGGTAAAGAAGTTTTTTTGAATTTGATGACTGGATACCAATTCAGATAAATGTACGCCGCACTTTTTGTAGGCGTAGCCTTTTTTGTAGATTCTTTTGACAGCTTGGTGCGCGGCTTTAAGCATTTTGTGGGTAGATAATGTGGAAGGGTCAAAAGTAAGGACGTCACTGCCATAGTATTGGCCATGTTTTGCATGTTTGCCAGTACGAATAAAAACATAAAGATACCGGCATGCATGGTTTTGCTTGCGAAGTTTTTCACAGGCGTTGGAAATATGACTGGCAATCGCCTCTTGCAAATCTTCCAACGCGTAGACTCTTTGGCCAAAAGATCGGGTTGAAATGATTTGTTTTTTGGCTTTGTGATTTTTCTCAAAGCCAAAACATGCCACGCCTTTGAGCTCTTTGACCAAGCGCTGTCCCTGAACCCCACATAATTTTCGTACGTAGTGTTCTGGCAAGTCACATAACTGCTTGGCTGTCGCAATGCCATGTTGACCTAAGGTAAAACTTAAATTACGACCAATCCCCCATAGATCTTCAATAGGAAAATATGCCAAAGCTTGCCCAATTTTTTCGACTGTATCTAGAACACACACCCCTTGATACACAGACTGTTTTTTGGCCAAGTGATTGGCAACTTTGGCTAAAACCTTTGTCGGTGCCAGTCCGACAGAAGTTGGAATCCCAGTGTATTGTAATACTTTGCTGCGAATATGGGTCGCATGTGCATGTAAATCCCATTTTTCAAAACCCGAAAAATGCAAAAAAGCTTCATCAATGGAATACACTTCGATCTCTGGGGTAAAGGTTTGCAAGGTTCGCATCACCCGGCGTGACATATCCCCATACAAAGCGTAATTGGATGAAAAGACGTGTACATGATGTTTGGCGACAAGGTCTTTGACTTTAAAAAATGGCACCCCCATACCGATTCCAAGGTCTTTGACTTCTTGCGTACGTGCAATCACACAGCCATCGTTATTCGAAAGTACCAACACGGGTTTCTTGGCAAGGCTTGGGCGAAAGACACGTTCACAAGAAGCATAAAAGCTATTGCAATCCACCAATGCTGTGAGATTTGAAAATATCATCACCCTTGAACATATGAGAGCACATACAAAAAACCAAGATATTCATGCCAAAATATTTTTAGCGATGGGGTTGGACAGAAAAGGTCACCACTCCCCAAATTTGAAACTCATCTCCCTGCTTCACCGTAATCGTCGGAAATTTTGAGTTATAGGGGATCAAATAGTTGACTTGTCTATTGTGGGCGTATTGCTTTAAAGTAAACTCTCCATTATAGACTGCAACCACGACATCTCCGTTTTTAGGCGTTAGACTTTTATCGACAATGACAAGTGCGCCATCAGGAATCAATGGTGACATCGAGTCACCCATAACCCGAACGGTAAAAGATGCCGCAGGGTGCTTGATTAAAAATTCGTTCCAGTCCAGCGGGTGATCCATATAGTCATCTGCCGGCGAAGGAAACCCTGTCCCCGCACAGATACTGGGATGAATCCATTGAAAATTTTTGTTTACCACCTGATGCATAATTTAGGTCAGCGATAAGGGTTGTTTTGGAGCTGTTTCTAAAGACATATGCTCATTACTTTCGGGTAGGGTCTTGCTGGTTTTGGCGCCCATGGCTTTGAGATTTTCAACCCGCGCAATCAAATTGCCTTTGCCCGTGTGTAATTTGTTCAGTGCTTTTTCATAAGACAATTGGCTGCGTTCCATGTTTTTACCGATATCTTGCAGATCATCGACAAAGCCGACAAACTTATCGTATAAACGTCCTGCTTGTAGGGCAATCTCTAGGGCATTTTGGTTTTGCCGTTCCATTTTCCATAATGACTCAATGGTTCGTAATGTTGCCAATAACGTTGTGGGACTGACCAAAACAATGCCTTTGTTCCAAGCGTAACCATACATTTTCTGGTCGTTTTGCAATGCCAATGAAAAAGCCCCTTCAATCGGCATGAATAATAAAACAAATTCAGGTGTAATCAATTGGTCAAGATGATGGTATTTTTTCTTACCTAAATCATCAATGTGTTTTTTGACCGACCCCAAAAACCGATGCAGCTGCATTTCTTTTTCTTGCTCATCATCAGCATTGATCATGGCTTCATAGTTGGTCAAGCTGACTTTGGAATCGATGATGATGTGTTTGTCTTCAGGCAAATGAATAATGACATCAGGTTTAAAATGCTGCCCATGTTCATTTTTAAGGTGAAGGTCTCGTCCTTGCGTCGTGTACTCGGCTCCTTCACGTAATCCAGACGCCTCCAAAACTTTGGTTAATACCAATTCCCCCCAATTGCCCTGTACCTTAGCATCGCCTTTTAAAGCTGAAGTCAGGCCTTGCGCAGCGCGAGTAATGGCTTCATTGGAAGTCACGATGTTTTCAATTTGCGTTTTTAACGAGGTAATATCACGTACCTTGGTTTCAAACTGTTGATCTACTTTGCTTTCAAAAGCTTGGATACGCTCTTTTAAAGGGTTCAGGATATGTCCCAAGGTATCTTTGGTGCTGGTTTGAAACGAAGACAAATGTGTAGAAAAAATCTTTTGGCTCAGATTTTCAAATTTCTGCTCCATATCCGTAATCATTTGTAGTTTATCGTCAAAATGCATTTGCTTATGCGAAAGCTCTGTTTGCAATCTCGTTATTTCATTTTCAAGGTGGGCGATGGTTTTTTGCAAGGTCATCTGACTTTCAGCAAATCCATCTCGCTGCTTTTGTAGCTTTGCATGCAAGATAAAATACGTCATCAAAGTACCTAAAATAGCTCCAGCCACTAAACACAATACAATTAACATTGAAGTTCCCATGCAGAAAATCCTATCAGAGCTATTTTCAAGAATCTACCCCCATTCCCAAAAAACGCACAATCTCCCTGGTTTCTATTATAGCTAAAGCGTAATACATGCATGAATATCTTGCTGCGAGCAAAAACAACTCAAAGCATTAATATATTACGACTTCACAACAATCTCTTACGAAATGCACCTATGTAGAAATATCCATTATATATGGATACAGAGCAAATCTAGCCTTTTACGATGGTGATGATCAATCGTAGTATTCACGTCCCAAATGCGTGATCAAATCTTCTCCTTGCGTATAGCGAAGCGTATTTTTAAGCTTCATAAGCTGGATAAAAATGTCATGCTCTGGGTATAGACCTTCTGCGACCATTGGGGCTTTATAATAGAATGAAAGCCATTCTTGGATGCCTTTAAACCCTGCGCGTTGCGCAAAGTCAGAGAACAATGCTAGGTCTAAGACCAATGGTGCTGCCAAAATCGAATCCTTACATAGGAAATTGACTTTGATTTGCATTTTATAATTGAGCCAACCAAAGATATCAATATTGTCCCAGCCCTCTTTGTTGTCACCACGAGGCGGGTAATAGTTGATTCTCACTTTATGATCAAAGTCTTTATAAAGTTCAGGATAAAGATTGGGTTGCAAAATATGTTCAAGTACCGAAAGTTTTGATTCTTCTTTGGTTTTAAAGTTTTCAGGAGCATCCAAAACTTCACCGTCACGATTGCCTAAAATATTGGTCGAAAACCAACCGTCCAACCCGAGCATTCTAGATTTTAAGCCAGGAGCAAGTAGCGTTTTCATAAAAGTTTGCCCCGTTTTAAAGTCTTTTCCTGAAATCGGAACACCTTCTTCATTGGCCAATTGAATCA
>JAGRMV010000163.1 GCA_020441045.1 Deltaproteobacteria bacterium
CTCGATGCGAAGGAAAAGGTTTGGACATACTATACGGAGGCTCCGCTTAAGGGGCAACCGATTTATTTGCATGACGCGATATGGCTTCTTAATCAAAGAAGTCAATTGTTTGCCTTTAAAACACCGCTGCAACGGGATAAAAGAAGAGTGATAAAACCCTAGATTCTCCGAAAAAGCTGTGTTAAAAGACGTACGCCTTCTTGGGTCATAGGCTCAAATTTTTGGCGGGGTAGCTCAGTTGGTTAGAGCGGATGCTTCATACGCATTAGGTCGGGGGTTCGAATCCCTCCCCCGCTACCAATTCTTCGATCGGAGAAATAGCTTTACCCTAAACCCAAAACCAAGCTGAATCGATGTATGGGATTCGAACCAATGGTTCGTCTATTTGCTGTGTCGCTAGCGCTCCATGGCTCCCCCGCTACCAATTCTTCGATCGGAGAGATGTCTACATTCTAAACCTGAAATCCAACCTATATCAATGTATGGGATACATTTACGGGTTGTTCATGAGTTATTGCAGTATGTGTATCATGGGTTCGGCGATGATGATGCCAATGGCTCTTACAGGTTATGTACAAGAATAACTTTTCTATTGTTGTTTTGTAAGGCCTCGTAATCACCGAGAGCTTGCGCAATTTTAAGCGTGTTGAAGTCATAGTTTTCGTCTGGTACCCTCGGCGCGTTGTCTTGATCTTGGGTGAGTATGATGTATTTACCGACGTTCTTACCCCCTTTGTGGAATTGACCAGTAGAATGCAAATATCGCGGGCCTACATTGAGGGTAAGGTTTGGCGTGTGTTGTGCGATTCTATTTACGAGTGAGTCCAGTTTGTCTTGCGCAGTATCGGTTTGCGGTAGGTAAGATAAAATACAAACGACCTCAGATGGTTTAAGGTCATTCATGTAGTCGTTGATTTTCTCTGGTGCTACCATTACCGAGCGAATTTGTTGCGCAATCGACTGGGCAGGGGTTTCATGCTGGAGGTAACTTACGGTGTTCTTTTTTGTAGTACTGACATGCGGCTGGTCAAATGGATTGATTTTGAGCATGCTCCCTAAAAGTGCTGTGGCCATCTGCCACAGCATAAATTCGGCCGCTAGATCTTCAACCTCATTAAAGACAGAAACGGAGTGGACAGTCATATTCTCATCAAGCTCATCGGCAAAACCAAATGCGTGAATATAACTATCTTGGGGTGGCGTCTGTCCGTGATCTTGAAGAATCGGGAGAAACCCTTTATTGGCTTTTCCAGTGCTTTCTGCAACCAGTTGTTCTACCCATAAAGGTAAGCCATTTGTCGCTTGGGTTGATTGTAAGGTGAGTTTATGGATTCCCTTGCTATGGGCTTGATAAAGTTGTTGAGCAAGCGATAGGGCGGGGCTATCTTCTGATTGTAATTGCGGTAATGCCTGCATCAGGCTACTCCATAGTTTCTTAAGATCCCCTCCCATCAAGGCAAATGGAATAAGCCCAAAATACGACAGCGCCGCAAATCTACCCCCAATTGTGCTGGGATTGATCCAAATACGTAAAAAATCTAACTCCAGCGCTTTTTGATGTAGTTCTGTCCCTTCGTCAGTAATGGCAATAAATTGGGATGGGGACTTGACGAGACTCCAAAAGTACTGGAACAGTGACGTCACTTCCAATGTAGTGCCAGATTTGGAAGCTACAATGAATAATGTCTGCTCTAGTGGAAGATTGTGTGTTAGATCAGAAATAACTTGCGGGTCTGTTGTATCTACCACATGAAAATGTCGTTTGATTTGAGAGCTTTCCATGGATTGCAAAAAAACCTCTGATACCAGGCTTGATCCACCCATGCCCAAAAGTACGATATGCGTATGCTTGATGTCACGTTCAAAAGCCTCGATACTGTTGATTTTATCAGAAAAAAAAGAAGGAATATCCAGCCATCCAAGCCTGTCATGTACCTCGTTCTGAATACTTTTTTGATCAGACCATAGGGTTACATCTTTTTGTAGGAGTCGTTGTATCAGCGAGGACTTCATGGAAAACTTATACCAGTAATTAACTGGTACGTCTGCCATTTGTGAAAATATTCAAATAACTTTTCTGCAATATTTTGATCTTCATAGGTGGATAAAACCTGCCCCAGCGAGTGCTTGGCCAAGAAGTCTATCAATAAGTCATATTCAATACGCTCAAAAGCCTCAAAAAAAATACTTGAACCTTGTCGGTGAGTAACATAGTGCATTGTTTTTTGTGGTACCGATGCTGGTGGTGGATCTTTTTGAGCATATGCATTGTAGAGGATGTGAATAGGGTAGGAGGTTGTAAAAAGGGTCATCGAAGGTTGAAAGGTTAACTTTGCATGAAACCAGGATTCTAATGGCTGGTTTGCAACCGTTGCAAGATCAAAAGCCTTTTGTGGGGCTTGTAGGTGGGCATGATGTAAGATTGTCTGGGTTTTGGCAATATCGATCAATACCGGATCAAAGTGATGATCTTGCAAAAACGTGGAAAAATCATCGCCATAGAAATTGATATTGGGATGGCTGGGTGGATAGGATGGGATATACCTTGCAAGCGCTTCTGCAAAGGGTCCATCCCCCATATACCAACGTACAATCGTAAAGTAGTTCTGAAGTACGCCGCGAAAACGCCTGTAATAACCATCTCCATAGGCATTGATTCGATCAGAGTGATTGAGATACGCCGCGTGCTGATTGCGCTCAAGAATATCTGCCAGAAGTTTTTTTTGTAAGTCTCTAAGCGATGGCATGTTGCCCTCTTTGGATGGCAATGCTTCGTTCGTCCATCAAGGTATCAAAGCTTGGAATGTCATTATCCCACTCGATCAGAGTAGGTTTTAAGCCTGTGTGTTGCACTGTCTTTTCATACAGTTGCCAGGCTTGTTCTGCCATGCGATCCCCATGGGTATCAAACAAATAGGTGCCCTTGTCAAAATGTCCTGCTAAATGAAAATATCCGATTTTATGCGGATCAATCCCATGAATATACTCTATGGGATCGAACTGATGGTTATGAGCGTTGACAAAAATGTTATTGATGTCGAGCAAAATACCGCAACCAGATCGTTGCGCGATTTCGGAGATAAACGTCCACTCTGTTAGATCTGATTCTTTGAAAGAAATATATGTCGAGGCATTCTCGAGTAGAATAGGGCGTGCAATATGGTTTTGCACAGCATCGATACGGTCAACAATGTGCTTAATGACTTCTTCCGTATAGGGAAGGGGAAGTAAGTCGTGTGAATGATGCGCATTCACGTGTGTCCAGCAGAGATGGTCTGAAACCATAACGGGTTCGATCAAATCAATGAAGTTTTTCCAAGTCTGTAAGTAATTTTGATCGAATTCGTCGGTAGAACCTATAGAAAGTGATACGCCATGAATGGCAATCGGGTAATCTTTACGAACGGACATCAATTTTTGGAATGAATTACCGCGTGTGTGCATGTAGTTTTCTGTGACAACTTCAAACCAATCTACCATTGGTTTGGTTGCAAGAATATAGTCAATATGTGGTGATCGCAGGCCAAGCCCATGTCCAAGTTTATTGGTGTTATCGGAAGTAAATATCATGATTTCCTTGGTAACGGCTTCACGCTTTAGCAGTCATTTTGACCATTTCATGTTGTCAAAAAAGGTGAGGCAAGAAATACCTGGCATATCATCATAGAAAGGGGTGCGAGTACGACCCCTTTCTATGAAAGACTTTAAGTAAGCTTTAGGGTTTACTTTCCGCCACAGCTAGCTTCACCACAGCTGGCTTCATCAGTTCCTTCAGCTTCGTCACTGGTGGCTTTTTCTCCACATTTGCCTTCTGCGCATTTGCCTTCTGCACATTTTGCATTATCCATTGCCTTTTGTGCTTCTTCTTCAACCGCTTGTTCCAATACGCATTCGCCTTTTTTCCATTTACCTTTTGCTGCTTTACACGCTTTACGATCAGTAGGGGCATGATTATCAGCATTTGTAGTTGAAATTCCTCCTGCTACAAATAGTCCCATGATGGCTGCATTGACAAGTATTGCATTCTTTTTATTCATTTGTTTACCTTTCTTGTTTTATTTGGAAGGGCATTATGAGCCTTTCCTATCTATATTTGCCCAAACCTTGGGGAAGCAAATATAAACTTGCGCTGCAAAATCTCAGTATACATCATAAGTGACGTTTACAGGGCATTTACAGCATTTTTATAAGCTTACTTTGAAGCTTTCTCCTTTGGCATTTTGACCTTGCGAAATCCCTGTACCTCAAGCTCGATTTCAACAACATCACCTACAACAAGCTCCCCAGCGGGGTGCTTCCATGTAAGTCCAAAGTCTTGCCTCGTTAGAGATCCTGTTGCAGAGATAGAGATGCGTGCATTACCAAATGGATCTAGCACAGGATCACCATTGATGGTTGCTGTAAGTGTGATGGGCTTTTTTACGCCATGGATTGTAATATAACCATTGATATTGCCTTTATGAACACCGCTGGCTGTTTCGACGACCTCAAACCCCTTGGCTTCGAAGGTGATTTCCTTGTACTCAGGATGCTCTTGATTGCTGATATCAAAAAAATCTTCATTCTTTAGGTGTGCATCTCTTTTCTCATTGTTGGTGCTTATCGAATCAACATCGATATTGCCTGTTGCCTGAAATTTTTTTAGATTATTTTCATCCAATTTAATTTCACCTGAAAAACCTGAGAAGCTTCCTCGTACTTTGCCGATCAAGTGGCCGATTTTAAAAGAAACAATAGAATGGTCTGTG
>JAGRMV010000164.1 GCA_020441045.1 Deltaproteobacteria bacterium
ACTGCAGAGGTATATACAATTTCTAGGCTGAAAGCAAGCTTGAATAGGGCACTCTATCGCCTATTCAACCGGAGAAAAACCATGTCATATCAGTGCTCTAGGGAGGACCTTTTTATTTAACCTTAGAATTTGACCTTACTCTACCCAAGGTCCATTCGTTTTTGTTGTAGTCTGGCATAATTGTAGATACAAGAGCGCCTGTGAGTGAAAGTACAACATGGCCCTTTACACAGGAAGACAAACCGACTTCCTTTACATTATTGGCTCGATTGACCATTTTATTTAGTTGGATTGGCATTCACCGATTTTATGCAGGAAAATACTACACAGGAACGCTGTTAATTGTGCTCTTTTTTACAGTCAATACGATCTCGGCTCAATTACCACAAGGCGATAACTCGCTACACCCTTCATTGATGTTGATGCAGATCGTCACCATCGCTATCCAAATGCATGATTTATTCAAGGTAAGTTTTGGTTTTTTTAAAGATGCTCAAGGCAATCCTGTTGTACTCACAACCAGCCAATCAGTCCAAAGCGATCTCCAATTAGGCCCCTTGCTAGTCTGGGCCAGTCTATTTGGCATTTTTGGAGCCCATAATTTTTATGCCAAAAAATATCAATATGCTTTCCTACAATTAATCACCCTAGGAGGTCTCGGTGTATGGACGATTTATGAAATTTTTCAAATTACCAAAGGCGACTTTAAAGATGCCAAAGGTCTCAAAGTTGCGCATATCTACAGCAAAGACCCACACATAGATATTGCTTAATCGATATCAACTTTGGTTAACAGTTTGTTGGGCCTTGATAAATCCATGGGCAAAAACATCTTCTAGCACTGCTGCTGCTTTTTCCGCCATCGGATCTAGAAGTTCCGGATTGGCTTTGGCCAAAAGAAATGACGCCAGAGGGATGATTTCATGTTTACCTGTACCGATGCGCAGTCGATAAAACGCATTGGAGCCCGTCTCCGCAATGATACTACGCAGACCATTATGACCTCCCGCACCACCATTTTTTTTCAAACGAATCACGCCTGCTTCAAGATCGGCCTCATCATGGACCACTAAAACTTCTTCGGGGTCGACAGCGTACGTGCGCATATAACTGCGCAGCACCTCCCCACTAAGATTCATAAACGATAGAGGTTTTAAAAAAATCCGCTGTTGCCCGCTCATGTTGATCCGTATAAATGCACCATATGCTTTTTCACGCCATGAGACTGCTGCATTGGCCAAGAAATGATCCAAGGTCAAAAAACCTAGATTGTGTCGAGTGTAGGTATACTTTGAGCCCGGATTGCCCAAACCGACAACCATTTTAATATTTGGTGCTATGGACATACCCACCGATTTTACAAGACAATGGCAAAAAACGTAAGCAATTCAAAATATGCAAGTTTCCGAAAAAACCTTGCTACGTTATATGATATAATTTACGCGTCGCCTTCAGGTTTTTTCTTGCCCGCCACTTCGACCGCATCGGCAGCAACAGCTTCGGTAGGCTGCGCAACTTCGTCAGCTGGTGGAATCACAACGGCAAGTGTTTTATTGGCAGTACCAACTACTTCAACGCCTTCAGGAAGCGTAATATCACTAACATGTAAAGACTCATTCAACCCAACATTCGTGATATCAACTTTGATACTAGAAGGCATTTTACTAGGAAGACACTTGATTTCCAATGTACGGTTAGGCTGCTGTAAAATACCACCCTCTGCAACACCTTTGGATTTACCAACAAGCTCGATTGTCACTATTGCTTTGATGGGCTCGCCTTTACTGATCGTTTGAAAATCAATATGAATCATTTCATCGGTTAAAGGATCTGTTTGTTTGGTTTTGATCAATACCAGCTCACCATTGATTGGAGAGCCTTCTGCTTTCACAGTAAACAAATCATTGGCGTCACTGCTACGAACAATTGCCGCAATCTCGATGCGGTCCACAGAGACTGCAACTGGAGCCTTAAGATGTTTGCCATAACAAACAGCTGGGATACGTCGGTCCGCACGAAGCTTTCTAGCTTCTCCTTTACCTTCACCGGTACGTTCCATCATTTCAATACTTTTTTCCATCTCAAACTCCTTCCAAAACGATGCAAGCTCCTCACTTACATCCTCTCTTAAAACTGACCAACAAAATAGCCAACTTTACGAGCAAATCGAAAAACAAATTTCGATCAACCTATAAACAGCGAACTCACGGACGAATCTTCATGAATTCTTTTTATTGCTTCACCTAGCAAACTTGCTACAGAGCAAACCTTTACACGCTCACATGCCTGCGCATTTGATGCCAATGCGATGGTATTGGTAACCGCCACTTGCTCTAAATCCGACATATTAATACGTTCGATCGCAGGCCCCGACAAAACTGCATGCGTAGCAGCGCAATGCACACTCTGCGCACCAAACTCTTTTAGTACTGGTACCGCTTGTGTCACCGTGCCGGCTGTATCTATCATATCATCGACAATGACTGCAACCTTATCTTTTACATCCCCGATAACATGCATCACTTCTGAAACGTTGGCTTTCTCACGTCTTTTATCGATAATGGCCAGCGAAGCATCCAAATGCTTGGCATACGCGCGAGCTCTTTCTACCCCACCTGCATCTGGAGAAACGATCACGATATCTCCCTGCACAGACTTCTGAATGTGCTCGACCATCACGGGCGCAGAAAACAAGTGATCAAAGGGGATATTAAAAAACCCCTGAATTTGCCCAGCATGCAAATCCATAGAAAGCACCCGATGGGCCCCTGCCGTTACAATAAGATCAGCCACAAGTTTGGCCGAAATCGGCGTACGCGGCGCCACTTTGCGATCCTGCCGCGCATAACCATAATAGGGTAATACCGCATTAATTCGTTTTGCAGAAGCGCGTTTGAGCGCATCAATCATCACCAATAATTCCATCAGATTATGATTGGCGGGATTGCTCGTTGATTGTACGACAAATACATCACAACCACGGACATTTTCATCGAGCTCAACCCAAGTCTCTCCATCACTAAAACGACGAACATCAGCTTGAGCGACCTTGGTCCCTAAACTATCAGCAATTTCAGCTGTAAGCGCTGTACTGGCACTGCCGCTAAAAATTTTCATTGTCGAATTCATAACGAAGGAACCCCATATACTTGAATTTCAAAGCACTTTCAATGGTTTTTGAGTACATAAAAATATGCCAAGACACTGCGCGCGGCAGAGCCCTTGGCAACCAACAAATATACTGCTTATAATTTTTTTGATCGGGTTCACAGATTTGACATTCATAACAGTCAACCCTACAAGTGAAGTTGGATGAGGCGGGACCGTGCTCGCTATCGCGAGCCAGACAAGCAAACGAACCCCGTTCGAATCCGACACAAGTCGGAACGTCAAATGAGGCAACACAAACAAAATCTGAACTTAGGGAAAAGGATGGATGGGGCGGGAGGATTCGAACCTCCGCATGACAGGATCAAAACCTGTTGGCTTACCGCTTGCCGACGCCCCAACGTTAGAAGGAACTGGTCACAAATACCTGTCCAAAGGGTTCTAATGCTTTGGCAGCATTTTGTGCTTGCTCCTGACGCGCAAACAATCCAAAAACAGTGGAGCCACTGCCGCTTAAAGCACTATGGACACTTCCAGAGGCTTCAAAGGCTTTCTTGATTGGTTCAAGAAAAGGCTCGTCAATCACCGTTTCAAAATCGTTCTCAAGCGGAAGAACATCTTTGAATTCTTCCCACTCTTCTACGTGAAAGGAGATCGGGTTTTTATCATCGACCGCATCCCAAGTCAATGGTCGACGCAATCTTTTATACATCTCACCTGTGTTAAGTGCGATATTAGGAAAACACAATACCAGTGGTAGCTTCTCCATACTTCCTTGCGTATAAACGTCATTACCAAAACCGCCACAGACGGCCCAGCTTTGATCAAGCATAAAAAAACCAACATCACTACCTAAAGTCGAAGCAAAATTGTACATGGCCTGATCAGACATAGGGTGATTGAAATACTGGTTAAGAAACCGCAAAAGATAGGCTGCATTTGCACTCCCGCCGCCAAGACCTGCCCCCATGGGGATCACTTTTTTAAGGAAGATACGAATGCCAAAGTCAAGGCCATTGCCCTTTTGGAACTGCTCGACCATGGAATAAAGAATATTGTTCTCGCCGGATATCTCAGGATGGTTTTCGACTTGGATATCGATCTTACCTGAATCATCCATAGCAATTTCCATATGATCAAAAACCCCCACACGCACCATCAAAGTCTGCAGACGATGGAAACCATCCATGTTTTTTTCAAAAACATTCAGGTTCAAATTAATTTTACAAGGTGAAACCAACTGCATCTGCATTTACGACTCTATCGGAATAAAAATTTGCGTACGAAGCATTTCTTCTGGTGTATCTTCAGGAGAGTCAATATAGACCTCCACACAGAAATCATCACGCATGCTATGTCTTGACGCCTTCATCTGTCCCATGACAAATTCAAAAGCTTTTGGCAGATTAGCATAGGATCCAGTATATTCAAACATGGCGTACTTACCACCCACAAAAGGCCTTTGCTGTAAACCTGTACTATGGGCAAAATCGTCTGCTACAATCGCGCCGGCGCGATACGTAAACATATCATCACCTTGTTTTTGACAATCGACATGACTAAGTCCCATTATCATCGTCAAAGCGCTCCG
>JAGRMV010000165.1 GCA_020441045.1 Deltaproteobacteria bacterium
AATTGGATCATCTAGAGAAGCCACTTTTTTGATTTGCTGTTGCACTTTGTGCATGGCTTCCGATTTACCGATCAACATCATAGATGTTTTTTTCATTTGTTGCTGACGCAGGTAACTGTTTTCGGCTTTGGTCTGTAATACATCCAAAGCTTTATTGACTTTGACACGGAGCATGTTGGGTGGGAAAGGTTTGGTGATAAAATCAAAAGCACCAAGTTGCATGGCTTCAACCGCAAGCTCAATTGTACCAAAAGCAGTGATCATAAGAACCAATGTGTTTTGTGTATGCTTTTTGATTTCTTGCAAAACTTGCATGCCATCGATTTCTTCCATTTTTAAGTCTGTGATCACGAGGTCAGGTTGTGTCATATGGAAGTATTCAAGACCTTCTTTGCCATTACTCGCGCCATATACATCCAGGTGCATACTTTCGAGAATTTGTACAATGCCCTCTCGCATGGTGGTGTTATCTTCAATGACTAAAATATGGGCCATGGATGATTGCCTTTTATCCTTTCTGGTAGGGAAGCATCATTGTAATGGTTGTCCCTTGATTTTCCTGGGATTGTATCTCAATGTCACCACCATGGGCTTGCACAATTTTTTGAACCATGGCAAGCCCCAATCCGTTGCCAAAGGTCTTGGTGGTAAAAAAAGGTTTAAACAGTTTTTCATGATGTTGTTTTTGAATGCCAGTGCCGGTGTCATGGATATGAATCAAAGTATGATTTTTTTTGGTTTCGACATCGATGCGTATTTCCTTGGTGCTCAGGGTCATGGCATGCAGCGCATTTTCGATCAAATTGTGAAAAACCCTTTTCATCTTTTCAATATCCCAAAAAATTGTGGTTGGACCGGTGATGCTGATGGATAAATCAGCTTGTAATTCTTGTAGTTTCTGTTGCCAATGAAACTGAATATCTTCCATAAATTCATGTAAATCAGATGCTTCACTTTGGATCGCAGGTTTTTTGGCAAAGTCTAAAAACTCATCCACCAAAGATTTTAGGTTGTTGGTTTCGAGCATGATTTTTTCTATTGCCTTTTTGCCTTCTTCATCTTGGATGTTCTCTTGCAGGATACCCCCAAAAAGTTCTATGCCACCAAGTGGGTTGCGGATTTCATGTGCAATACCGCGTAGCATAATTTGCAAGCTTTCATCGCGCTCGACGATTTTTTTGCGCATTTCATCCATGACATAAGATAAAAAGCCGACCTCATTTTTTGCATAAATTTTGATTTCCTTTTCGATCTGACCATCGCCAATGCGTTTGGCGGCCAGAGCAAGAAGTTCGATCGGCGTCACGATTTTTCGAGACAGTATGTAGCTAATTAGCAGGATGGTAAAAATAAAAAATGCACCAGATACAATCAGACGATGTTCAAGTTTGCGTAGGTTTGCAAAAAATCTAGCATTGCCATCGACGCCGACGACGGCAAAAACTTGCCCTTCGCGGTCTTTAATAGGGGAAAATGCGGTTTTATAAAAGTGTCCGTCATTGCCTTTGAATAAAGTTGAGGGAACTGCAGTGCCTTGCAAGGTTTGTCCAATTTCGGTTTCATGGATGCTTAGGCGTTCAAAAGCATGGTTATGATTGCTATCAGAAGCTGAATCTAACAGGATATGGCCTTGGGTATCAAGCAGGTAAATGCGATCGATTTCATTTTTTTGGGCGATGTCCAAGAAACGATTTTTGATCAATTTATAGGTGTTGCCATGAATGCCGGTGGTTTGTAGAGAAGCCAATTGTACAGCTTTGACTTGGGTTGAACTGATCCAGGCAATGGTCAGTAATCTCTTGCCAAGTTCTTCATCCAAAGAATTTTTGGTTGAGATATAAAAATAAGAACTCAAAATGACAAAAATAAGCAAAACCGGAAAGAGATAATAAAAAATCAGAGTATTTTGAATACGATTGGGAAAGGAAAGGACTTCCGATATCGAGATGTTTTTTTTATTCGATGGCATCTTTAAAATGATCTATTCTCCAAGGTAGTGTATCACAATAAACCAAAATAATATCAATACGTTGATCAATATCTTTGACCAGATTAGATGTATAGCTTTGAGCGAGCTTACGCAATGTATTTATTTTTTTGTGGGTGATATGATCCATCGGGTCAAAAGTTTGACTGTTGGTAAGCGATTTGACCTCAACAAAAACCAGCTCTTGTGCATCCTGTGCGATGATGTCAATTTCACCAAAATGGTGTCGCCAGTTTTGGGCAAGAATTTGATAGCCCTGTTTTTTTAAATAGCGACAGGCTTCTTGCTCAGCTTGTTTTCCCAGTGCATTCATGTTGGAATCTGGACCTGGAAGCTCTTCCGGTGCAGGGGGCAAAATCCGTATTTGGCGATACCTTGGCGATGAGCAAGGGTGCCGTAGCCTTTGTTTTGGGCAAATCCATAATATGGGTAGGTTTTGTCTTGCTGGATCATCCAGCGATCGCGGAATACTTTGGCCACAATAGAAGCACAAGCGATGGAAATAACTTTTTGATCCCCTTTGACAATGGTCCATTGCGGAAGATCAATCGGTGCTTTCTGATTGCCATCAATCAGGCACGCATCCGGTGGAATCGAGCACTGGGCAATGGCCATTTGCATGGCTTCAAATGTGGCCTGCAAAATATTGATTTGATCAACGCGAGCATGATCGATCATGCCGATGCCATAACTTACCGCATGTTCAATGATTTGAGGGTAAAGCGCTTCGCGTTTTTTTTCTGAGAGTTTTTTTGAGTCCCGGATTTGATCTGCAATCGGAAAACATTTTTCGTCAAGCACCACACAAGCAGCGACAACAGGACCCGCAATACAACCACGTCCAACTTCATCAATGCCCGCAACATGCGCATAGCCTCGATCCTGTAAAGACCGTTCGGATAAAAAAGGATTGGGGATCATCAAATCCCCTTACGCGTATGCGTGTAAAAATTCAATTTTTCCTTGGGTTTTGTTTGACACTATAAGCCATAAATGTTACCTCACTGCATATTCAAAGGGAGGGTGTTGATGTTCAGAGGTTTAAAATTAGGTATTTCCATCATTGCAACCATTTTCTATACAAATATTGCTATGAGTCAAAATGTACAGGTGATTGAAAAACTGTTTCCTATGGGGCATCCGCTATGGAGTCAAGAACTTGCAGATATGATCGAGTTTTCAAATGGTGAAGACGCATATGCGGATCTGAAAAAAGGTGACTTTCATAAAAAAATCATGCATCGACTTAAAAAAATGCAAACAAATTGCGAAGAAACCATTGGCTGTGGTTTGGCCCCTTTTGTTGCAAATAGCATCAAGGCAGTAGAAGAAAAGGGTTATACGTTTGTGGCCTTTGATCATATTGATAGCAATATTGGCATTCCCAAGAATTTTCCTCTACCCGCATTGCCAATGCTTATCAATGGCGCGGCAGGTGCATTGACTGTTAAAGAGGACAAAAAAGTTTTCGTTCATTTAAGTGTGCTACGTATTTTTCATCGAGCGATGCAGGAACGTGACAATGACAAGTATGGATCAACAGAGGATATACTCAATGGTGCAATTCTCAATGAGCTCTATCATATCGGTTCCGACTTTCGCTATACCTATATAAATCAGGATAGAAGAAAAACATATTTTACTAGTTATTATAAAGCAGTTGTAGATCCTGATAATTATTCAGATGAGGCAGAAGCGTTAATTGAATATGTTTCGGAGGTTAACGAAAATTTTGTTGGTTACATTGCGGAAGAAATTGCTTCTGAAGTTGTTAATATATTTCAACAAAATAAGATCCAAAAAACACTGACGGTACAAGAATTTGCACAAGAATACAAAAATGCAATTTATGAAATGGCCAATGGTAGTTTTTTTCATCTACCATTTTCTTTTTTAGGCATTACAAATGCATGGAACCGGAGCAAAGCATTTGAAAGCATTGATGCCATCAATGAAGAAGCAAAAGCCTATTTACCCAATCAGTACAACAGAATTTTTTCAGATATTCTGCAATACCAATGGCTCCCAGTAATACTTAATAGCTATGATCCACAAGATTACCCTGAGCTTGAGTCGTATCTATTCAAAAAAATTGTTTCAGAACTTCTGAAACAGCAGCTGTTGGTAAAAGGGTAAGCGATAAAATAATACTTGGTATCGTTTATATGTGCCATGCGTTTTGTTTTGGCGGATATCTTGTAGCACATAGGCATGGCATAACGTACGTTTCCATCGTATTGATGTGAAAAAAACAACGACGATGATGGATGTGTTTTTCAGGGATTATTCCCAGATATACCCCTGATCCAAATCAATAAAGAAAACTTCAGGTAATGGCATATCAGCGTCGGCCTTGGACAGATGTTGCTCTATAAGAGCGTCGTTGATCGTTGTTATGGTTCCAGGTCTGCTTTGACAAGATATTGTGCCGTGGCCAATTTTATTGCAGGTTGTAGAAACTCCACTGCCATGACATTGAAGGGTACCATCTCTGAGCGTGCATTGCGTTGTGGATGATTCAGATGTATCTCCGCAATGAGAAAGGACAGTGCAAGTCAAAGTAAGCAATAAGGATCGAATATGTTTTGATTTCATGATGAACTCCTTGTATTTTATAATAATAAAATTATATATCCAAAAATAATAAATAATTCAATATTAAAA
>JAGRMV010000166.1 GCA_020441045.1 Deltaproteobacteria bacterium
CAGGTCTTTCACCTGGACATAGCTTGATGGAGACATTTGCATGTGCTGTTTAATCTTTGGCGCGGGCAGTATACTTGCTCGTTTCAGGGTCTACTTCAACCCATTCGCCGACTTCAATAAATCCAGGCACTTCAATATTGGCGCCAGATTCAGTTTTGGCTTTTTTGAAAGAGTTGGTTGCGGTAGCAGTTTTGATATATGGCTCGCACTCTGTGATTTGTACTTTAACCGTTTTAGGCAGGGAAATTCCCAATGGGGTGGTTTCGTGCATCTCAACGAGACATTTCAGGTTGGGTGTTAGGAAAAGTTCTTTTCCATCTAACATGGCTTGTGGAATGGAAAATTGTTCATAGGTTTCTTGATCCATAAAATAGAAATCATCGCCATCTTGATACAAAAACTCAACGTCTTTTTGTGCCAAAATGATACGCTCAACGTTTTCTCCTGAACGAAATTTATGTTGCGTCTGATTACCTTTTGTCACATTACGTAGTTTGACTTGTATAAATGCAGCCCCTTTTCCAGGTGAAAAATGGACGGCTTCCATGACTTTCCATAGATCATCTTGAAAGCGAATGACCATCCCAGATTTAAGTTGTTTAGATCCAATCATACATGTACTCCTTTAATACTCTATGTACCTGAGGTATAGTCTGTTGCATAAGAAATTTGTTCAGGGGTAAGCACATCGACATGGTGCCCCATGCTATTGAGTTTGATCATCGCGATTTCATGATCGGTTTCACTGGGTAAGGTGTAGACCTTGTTCTGCATGTTCTTACCGTTCTCAAACATATCTTTAAGCGCCAAAAATTGATTGGAAAAAGACATGTCCATCACTTCTGATGGATGCCCTTCGGCTGCAGCAAGATTGACCAGACGCCCTTGTGCCAATACATAGATGCTTTTGCCATTTTTGAGCTTATATTCCTGGTTTTCTGGACGGATTGTCGTGACTGCATCAGAGATCGATCCTAGATCTTTTAGGTTAAGCTCACAGTCATAATGCCCTGTATTGCATACCACTGCGCCGTTTTTCATACTTTCGAAGTGTCGTTTCACAATGACGTCTTTCATGCCGGTGGCAGTGATAAAAATATCACCAATTTTAGCTGCCTCATCCATGGTCATGACTTCATGCCCCTCTAGGGATGCACGAAGCGCAGCCACTGGATCAATCTCAGTTATAATGGTTTTTGCGCCCAAGCCTTTGGCACGAAGGGCTACACCGCGACCGCAATGACCATATCCTGCTATGACAAAGTATTTGCCTGCAACCAAAATCGATGTTGCGCGTAAGATACCGTCCAAGGAAGATTGTCCTGTCCCATAAACATTATCAAAATCCCACTTGGTGGGAGAGTCATTGACCGCATAGATTGGATAAAGCAATTTTCCATCATCAGCCATGGCGCGAAGGCGTTGCACACCTGTTGTGGTCTCTTCAGTACCACCAATGATATTTTCAGCTGCTTCAGGGTATTTATGGTGCACTGTAAAAATAAGATCAGCGCCATCATCAAGTGTTAAATTAGGTCCGACGCTGACGGTTTTTTCGATGCACTGATAAAATTCTTCGGTATTTTGACCATGCCAGGCATAAATATGTGTACCCGATTTGGCTAGCGCTGCTGCCACAGCATCGTTGGTTGATAAGGGATTACATCCAGACCAGTAAACTTCCGCACCACAGGCTTTGAGTGTTTCAACCAGAACAGCTGTTTCCTTGGTGATATGAATACAGCCAGCAATTTTGGCTCCTTTAAAAACTTGCGCATCGGCAAATTTTTTCCGTAAACTCATTAAAACGGGCATGCGACTTTGCGCCCAGTCAATCATTTGACGGCCTTCATCGGCGAGGTTGATGTCTTTGACTTGATATTGATCGGACATGGATGTTTCCTCTTTCATACTAAGCATTGTAGCTCCTATACTAGGTCTTTGTGATCCTTTTCATACATGTAAATAAGGAAAATGACGAGATTTTATTTGATCGGTACTAAGGTTTTATAAGGTCAGCGTAACTTGCGTTAGCAATAATAACCACCATTGATATGGATGACTTGTCCTTGGATATAGCTTGCGTCATCACTGGCCAAAAAAGCAGCCAGATGCGCAATTTCTGATGGTTGTCCCATACGTTGACATGGGATTTTTGCAATCATCGTATTTCTGATCTCGGTTGGAATACTTGCTGTCATATCTGTTTCGATAAGACCTGGCGCAATCGCATTGACACGAATGTTATAACGAGATAGCTCCAATGCCCATGTCTTGGTCATCCCAATGATGCCTGCTTTGGCTCCAGCATAATTGGTTTGGCCAAAATTTCCCTGACTTGCCACCGATGACAAGTTAATAATATTGCCACTTTTGGCATCTTTCATTTTGGCGGCAAAGATTTGTGTCATCAAAAAAGTGCCTTTCATATGAACGTCCACAACCTGCGCAAATTGTTCATCAGTCATTTTAAAGACGGAGGCATCTCTTAAAATACCAGCATTGTTGATCAAAATATCTACGTGAGCGATCGTATCGGATATTTGAGTGACTTGGTGCCGGTTAGTAACGTCACATTGTAGATAGCTTATATTATCCGAGAGCTTGCCTTGCGGAGGGTGTATGTCCAATAAGTAAACATGATTTTGCAAGGACGCAAAATGCCTGGCCATGGCCAGACCTAAGCCTTGGGCGCCACCTGTGATCACAACATGTTTATGAATAAGGTTTTTGTACATAATTAAATGGTGAGTTGTAACATCCAATGAAACCAATGATCGGTTTTGTCAAATACGTCTTGATGAATACGGGAATATTGCCACTGCATTTTGTGTTTGTGATTTTTTGACATCAAATAACTGACGACCCCTGAAATTTCAGAAGCCCGGTCATTGAAAGTGTCAGTATTCGGTTCAAGCCAACTATAGCGCCCTGCGATTTCGAGTGATCTGGGTACGATAAAATAGCCTGCTTGTCCATAAAAACCATAGGAAGATGCATTGGGAAGACTTTCAAAATGATGGTTGCGATAATAAAATTCACCTTGCAAAGAAAAACCACGATGTAAAAAAGTAAAATCAGACGAAAGGCTAAAAGTGTTGACACCGGTGTCATCTGTTAGTGTGTCGTTATTGGTGTCGTAGTCTCGACCTTGGTCCAACGCCAAACTTATACCAAGTTCAAGACGTGACGCTTCATTGAATGCCGTATCGCCCTCAGAAAAACCAGCTGGCCTTCGTGGAAACAGGGATAAGCGCGCTAAATAAGTCATGCCTGTATCAATGGTATCATTAGACATATTGATCGAGTTGGTCAATTGTGTAATAGATGGCACTGTCATTTGCGATGCCCCATTGTATAAACCTAGCATATAGGATAGCCATGGCTTTTTGCCAGCAAGAGTAACGCCACGATCGCGTCCAAACTGAAAAGCGTTGGAAGCAATGGAACGCGTGACAAATTGTAGATTACCGGTGTAGATCATATACTGTTTGGAAAAAGGAACTTTGAATTGCCCCATTTGTAATGAAATATCTCCATAGTTTCCACGGACATAATAATCTTCAAGCGTAAAAACGTTGTTTTCACTCATTAGACCAAAAGCATTGCTACGGCTATTTTGGGCAAAAGAACTTTGAACATAAAATTGGATGCTCTTGCTAAATGCATGCCCGCCAAAATAAACTTTACCGTGTTTGAGGTCAAAGCTAGAAATATCATCTTCTTGATCAAGTACACCATAAGAATAAAGTGCATTGAGGCGACTGCCAAACTTGAGCAAAAATTTATCATCATCGGTCTTGAGATAAAACCCATCTCTATAACCAGTTGAAGCTGTTGTGTTCTGAGCAAAACATAGAGGAGAGGAAAACAAGATGCCTACAGCTGTGATAAAAAATACAAGTTTGTGTAAAGATCTGTTGAAACAGCGGGGTAGATTCCTCTTATCATGAATTTTGTTCCATTGCTCCGCGCGCAGTAAGGTGGATACGCGGTAGTTTTTTTTACGATTGCTTTTTTGCATACTTTCTCAGAGTTTCTTATAGTAAAGCTATCGTAAAGATGAAAAAGATTCTATTAAAATTCGTATTACTGTCTTGCCTACAGATACTTTTTGTTGAACCAGCAAACTGTATTGAACGACTTATTTCGATAGGACAGAGCGTATCTTTTCCACGTTACTTCCAACCTGAAGCAACCGGTAAGAATCGGTCGTATCATTTGGATGTCGGATATTTTTTTTTTTTTTTTTTACATATTGCGCTTTCCTTTAAATTTGCTTTAGATGGAGACAAGCAAACCCATATTCGATTTGGACCCGAATTTTATTTATTAAAAGATCGCTCTTTCTTACCTTGGATTGGAGCAAAATACATCTACACACTCGATCCAAGCAGCAATCAAGGCTGGTTGACACAGTTGGGAGTCGAAAAAAAATTAGATTTTATTTTTGGTTTTGAAAACATGGTGATTCGAGCCAGTACAGGGTTTGCCTATATCTATGTAAATGATGCCGATGATCGAAGTTATTTTGAAATACTCAATATGGGCTTCATGTTTGCAATTTAAATGGACAAGAGCGCCTCAGTATTGACGACGTGTTTGCTCAACCTGGCAG
>JAGRMV010000167.1 GCA_020441045.1 Deltaproteobacteria bacterium
TGTTTCAACAAAACCTCAGTCATTTTTTTTTTTTTTTTTAAATTCCAGAGCATATCAAAATTGACATTTTCAAAATCTTCAATCATTTTTACGTAACTTTGTTGTAACATTTCAGTTGTAACCTTGTGGTGTTCTCCATGAAACGTATATTGCAAGTCAAAGATAGGACTGGTTTGTGCAATTGAGGCCTCAGGATCAATATAGAGTGGCTGCGCAAAATTGGATGCAAAATCCTCATTACCTGCATGAAAATAGTTATAGAAAATCTTTGCGCCCGTTGGAATTACATATTTGTAATTACATACCATGTACAAATTTGGGATATTTTCAATCTCCGTATAGTCCATTGATAGCATCATTGGTTTTTCACAAAGTAATGGTTTTTTCTCTTTTGCATATATAAGGATCAATTCCTTATGCGTGGGGGTTGGGGTTGCAATAATAATGCGATCGATTTTACTCATTTCTATCGCATCTTCGACATCAAGATCCTTACAAAACAAAGCTAACCCCAGATGTCGAATAACTGCCTGATAACGCTTTCCGATACTTCCCTCTGAACCAACCAATAAAATATTCACCGGATTCGTTCCACATAACGCTGATAAATCACACGCAGATCGTCAACAGAAAGCCAATCTTCATTGGTATCAGAAGCATATTGAAACTGCTCTTTTACTTTGCGCCCTACGCCACAACCTTCTAATGAAAGTGTTTCTCCTGCATCAAAAGGATAAATCATATAAAATGAGTCAAAATCATATGTGCTGTGCGCGTCTGCTTTTGGGATCATTTCTTCATGTAGCTTCTCCCCCGGACGAATACCTACAATTTTGGTCGGCATATCAGGTGCAATGGCTGCTGCCAAATCCTTAACATGAAAAGATGGGATTTTTGGTACAAAAATTCCACCTTGCACAGTTTTGTGCAAAGCTTGAAGCACTAGATCAATCCCTTCAGACAATAAAATATTAAAACGCGTCATACGTTCGTCTGTAATTGGAAAAAATTCCGCCGACTGCTGTTTCAATCGATCAAAAAAAGGAACAACAGAGCCTCTAGAACCGAAGACATTGCCATAACGAACTACTGTATAAGCAATATTTCTACGGCCCTTGATATTATTGGCAGCAATAAATAATTTATCGGAACATAACTTGGTCGCTCCGTATAAATTGATAGGAGAAACCGCTTTATCCGTTGATAGCGCGACAACTTTTTGTACTGAAGATCCTAAGCTGGCTTCGATAATATTTTGCGCACCTAAAATATTGGTTTTGATGCATTCAAAAGGGTTGTATTCAGCTATCGTCACTTGCTTAAGTGCTGCAGCATGTACAACATAATCAACCTCCTCAAAAGCCATTTTCAGTCTTTGCAGATCTCGCACATCACCGATAAAAAACCGCAATCGACCATTATCATCCTTGAAATCTGGATGATTGGCCATTTCATACTGTTTAAGCTCATCTCTTGAAAAAATAATGATTTTTTTTACTTCGGGATAATCATGTAAAATTCTATGTACAAACCTTTGCCCAAAAGATCCCGTGCCGCCTGTGATCAGTACAGTTTTTTGGTCAAATATGCTTTTCATTGTAGTCAATTTACTTCATTCCTGACATTTCACCAATGTTTTTAGCCTTTAAAACAGCCATCTCATGCTTTCTACCCCATACAAAGCATAAGAAATTGAAAAAATGTATATTCGGCAAAATCAACGTAGAAAAAAAACCAATATTGGGATCTTTCCACATTGATCGATAGAGCTCAAAATACTTTGCAGCATGGTTTTTTAGTTTCTTACGATTCAAAAGCCCTGTATCGGCATGTGGATCAAGTTGGTCTAAAAAATCTTTATGTTTAAGCTGGCACCGATACATGCCTTTGCCATATTCATACCAGTTTTTAAACATCGCACGTAATGTATCTCGCTGATGATGGTGAATGATCGCGGTCTCACAAATCGAAAAACGAAATCCTTGTTTTCGCATTCGAAAGCCTAACTCCATATCTTCACCACTGGGTAGTTTAAAATTTTCATCAAACCCACCTACAGACAAAAAATCCTTTTTCCTAAAAGCTGCGTTGACCGTGACCAAAAAAATAACTTCTCCTGTTTTTGGGTCGATTGGATGATGTAAGTGTTCTACGTGTTCCAATAGCTTTTCAGACATGGTCTTATTTCTAACATTAAAGGTCATCCCACCTACCCCAGACCAAACATCATTTTGCATTGCAATATACAAATTCTCAAGCCAGGTCGAGCTTGGTAACGTATCATCATCCAAAAAAACGATAATATCGGAAGTCGCAAGCTCTACACCTTTATTTCTTGCTTTTGCTGGGCCACCTTTTTCTTGAATATAATAGATCAAGCCATAATCAAACTGGCCTGGGGGGTTTTCTTCTTTTTTCTGTAAAGCATTAGGAGAATCATCATCGACAACGATGACTTCAAATTGCTTGCGGTCCATTGTTTGGGCATTTAACTTTAGCAAACACGCGTGGAGCATTTCAGCTCTCATGTAACTAGGAATAACGACTGAAACAAACGGCTGCATGATGTATACCTTATAGTAAAGCATTCATATCAATTGACAACCAAATTGTACTCCAAACAAATCTATGTTGCGCTTTCAATAAAATCCTCTTACACTTGCTTCTTACAACCATGATCAAATACTGGAGCTTTTTCAAACATTTAAAACACATTATCGGAGCTAATATTATATCTACGCTCCTTTTTAGCATTTTAGAGTTAATCATTGCGATGCTCATACAGTTTTATTTGCAAATCAGTGGATTGATTGCAGTCCAAACCTCAACATTTGCAACAAAATACCTACCTGCAATGGATATCAAACAATTCTGCATCATTCTCACTCTTGTCGCTGTGATTCGCCTATTGGTTGAGTTCATGATGCACTTTACCACCAATTATATTGGATACGAAGCCGTTCTCTTACTTCGCAAAAAACTTTTTCGTGGCTTTGTGGCCAAACCTCCAATCGCTACAACATATACAAATCATTTAAACGGTACAATTTTCACGAACACCAGTCAATACATCGCAATTTGGAATCAATTCATCTCGTTCTCTATTCTCATCTTTTTATTACTTTGCTATATGATCATGGTTTCATGGAAACAGGCCTTGATCTGTGTAGTGCTGACTATCTTCATTGGCAAACTTGCTTTTTACACATCAAAAACCACCAAAAAGTATGCAGAAAAACTCCCTCAGCAAAATAATATCATAACCCAATACATTAGAAAAATTGGAGCCAATATATTCTATATTCATCTCACTAAAATGGAAAATACAGAATACAATAAGCTGCTACATAAATCCCAGGATATTGTATTTAACGCAAAAAAAACCACTCTCTTTACTTCCTTTAGCTCCAGTTTAACTCCATTTTTAGGTCTGTTAATGATCATCAGTATTTTTTTTACAAGCCATTATACTTTCAAAGATCAAATCCTCGACAGTGTACCTTTTCTCTATCTTTTCATGCGATATATTCAATTTCTTTCCGGTACCACTTTTTATTATGGCCAACTCAATACGATTCGACCCGACTTTGTAGAAGCAATGGAATTTTATAAAGATCATGCTTTTACATATCCGCAGTCTGACAACCACAGAAGAAACGTTTTTAATGAACCGATCACTATCGATTTCAAAAACGTATCATTTGGTTATGATCAGCGCATCATCTTTGAAAACGCAAGCTTTACAATACAAGCAGGCTCATTTGTCGGAATTACAGGCGAAAGCGGCATTGGGAAATCTACACTCTTTTCACTCCTTCTTGGGTATATCCAACCCACTCAAGGAAGTATTTCAATCAATGGTTATTCACTTGAAAATTTTTATCGCCAATTTGATGTATCGATAGGATATGTTGGACCTGAACCATTTTTATTTAAAGGCTCACTTAGAGAAAACCTAACATATGGTCTTATAGAATCTATAGACGATGACCAATTGATTTCAGTTTTACATGAAATCAATATGCAAACCTATGCATCAAAAGACCAATTAGACTATATTCTCGATGAAGAGTTATCAAACCTATCTACTGGTCAGAAACAAAGAATTTGCATCGCTCGTGTCCTCTTATCAAAACCATCGCTTATTCTTTTAGATGAATTTTCATCCAACTTAGATCAAGAAACCGAACGTAGCATTTTAAGTCAAATTCATCAGGTACAAAAAGAGGCAACTGTACTTGCTATTTCTCACAGACCAACTGCACTACTCAACACTGACCTTAATCTCGTCTTCCAAAAAATCCATGGTCAAACTCAAATTTTATGCAAAAGCTAATCATCTATTCGGACGTTCATCTTGCAAATGTGTAGGCATCACCTTACGAGACAATCCTTTTAAAAATCCATAATTCCATGTTGCGAGTGAAACCAATGCATACACTGGCATGGTCAATCCATATAAAAACTTATTGGTTCGAAATAAGAAAAAAAGCAGCAAAGCCCCCAATACCCATAACAAAAGCTCAGGGTACATCAACACTATCGCCAAACAGAATAAACAAATAATAGGCACCCATTGCAAAGTC
>JAGRMV010000168.1 GCA_020441045.1 Deltaproteobacteria bacterium
ATCAACGGTGCGGGCAAAACCACTTCGGTGGCAAGGCTCGGCCATTATCTTAAGTCGCAAGGGCGCAATGTGGTTTTTGCTGCAGGTGATACATTTCGGGCCGGGGCCATTGATCAATTGCAGTTATGGGCGGACAAACTCGGTATTGTCTGTGTCAAAGCCGATTACAAATCGGATCCTGCTTCGGTGATTTTTGAGGGGTGGCAAAAAGCCAAAGCGCAAAATGCGGTACTGATTGCCGATACTGCCGGACGCTTGCATACCCAAAGCCCGTTGATGGAACAATTGAGTAAAATCGTACGGGTCTTACAAAAGGACCCCGCTCTGGTATTGCAAAATTTGTTGGTACTGGATGGTACCAACGGTCAAAATGCCTTGATCCAATCAAAAGAGTTTTCCAAGGACATTCCGATCGATGGTTTGATCATGACCAAACTGGATGGCTCTTCCAAAGGCGGCGCCGTGATTTCTAGCAGTTTAGAGTTGCAAGTGCCTATCCAGTTTGTTGGGGTCGGGGAAAAAGAGAGTGATTTCGTACCTTTTGAGGTAGACTCGTTTTTACATTCTTTTTATGGAATCTAATTTTTTATATGTAACTTATCTCTTTGGGATACTCGGACTGTATTTTGGCTTTTGGGGGTTTACCAAGGTGTCGGCCAAAGTATTTTCGGGTATTGTCTACCAGCAAATCCAAAGACCCTATCAGCATTACATGTTCTCAGGGTTTTTGGGGCTGTTTTCCAATTTTCTGTTTGGACGGATGCACCAAATTCATGGATTTATCCAAGGCGCGCTGTATCTCAAACAGGTGGTTTGGCAAAAGGCCATGGTGTTTTTGCTGGGTGCCGGTATTGCCAGTGCTTTTTATTTTTTTGTGATCACCCAGATGCTCAAAGTGCAGTGGCTTTTTGCCAGTGTGATGATCTCGTGCTTTGGTATTGTAGCCACGTTTGTTTTTACTTCGGACTTGTATCGAAAGCATGGCCAGAGGTTTTTTTATTTTGGTGTTATGCTGCTTGGTTTTGCTTGGATCAATAACGTGCATCAATATTGGTCCGAAGAGATGGCCATCGAAGGTGCCTGGTTTTGGATCAATCAAAATTTGCTCCTGGTGCTACTGTTTTCTGCAGTCGTTTCGATGTTTTTGCAGACCAGTTTTATTGCCGGGGTGATTGCTTTGTCATTGTTGCATCTAAATATGATCTCATTTGATGCTGCACTTGCGATGTTCTTTGGTGGATACATTGGTTCACCCATTGGTACGTTGCTTGTTTATGCCAAAGCAGAAAAAGAAGGTCAGATTTTGCAACTTTTGCATTGTATGATGCGCTTTATTGTCACCGGATTTTCTTTGGTGTGGATCAAATGGTTTTCGCAATCTTCGGCGTTGATCTTCTTACAAAAAACCGAGCTCCTGGTACTGATGTTTTTTGCCATTCAGGTGTTGCTGCTTGGTTTATACTGGCCCTTTCATGAAAGGGTCTATCAGGCATTGAAAGAACTTTTTCAGCAGGAGACGCCGCACGCCCTGGATCCGTATCGATTGTTTGCCAACCAACCTGCACTATGTTTTGAGGTAGCCAAGTCTTACGTGCTTGAGATGGGCAACACCGTACGCCAGATGCTGCAGCTTTTATGTGAACCGTTTGTCGAAGAATCAAGAGATGCCATGATCAAAATGGATGAGCAATATGATCAAGTCGAACAGATGGCTCGGCAAATCAATTTTTATCTCGCCAAAATCAATTTAGAAGAACTCAGTTACTTTGAGTCGCAGCGTGAAACACATTGGTTTCAAATCTCACATGCCTTTAAAAATATATCTAGTTTTATGAACCGCAATATCATGGAAATTGCCGGACAAGTCAAAGAACGCGGTATTGTATTTGATGCTGAGCTGTGGCAACGGGTGCAAGCATGTCATGCGATGCTTCTTGATAACTTTGATCGTATGTTGGCCAATATTGCAGATGAAGATCCAGAGATTCTTAAAAGCATCTTACGCAATCAAAAACAAATTCACTCGCTCAAAGAAGAGATCAAACAAACGTACTTGCAAAAAGTCCGATCCGATACCGATATTGCGATTGAAGCCGCGGCCGCGTTTTTGTCGCTTTTAAGTCAGCTCCAGTTTTTAAATATTTCGATTTCCCGCTTGGCCTATCCGACCATCGATCGACGGAAGAATCGCTAGAGGCTATAAGGCTTGACATCTCGATAGCGATAGTGCTTTAAGAGACAATATGGGTGTTGAAGTTAAAATTTTGGGTAAATCCTTTCAGGTTAAAAGTCAGTATGACGAAAAATTCACCGCGGATACAGCGGAGTTGGTCAATAGTCGAATGAAAGAACTCATTGGTAAATCAAAAAACTTTTCTACCGAAACAGTTGCGATCTTAGCAGCAATGAATATTGCAGGGGACTATTTGCGTTTGATCCAAGCCGAGGGCATTCGCAAAGAAAAAATCAAAAAACGTCTCGATATCATTGCTGAGGTGGTCCAGGAAAAGGCCAAACAATTTGATACCCAACGCGAAGTTTTAGAGGGCCAGGCCCCCAAAGCATGATAAGCAAAAAAGCATTGCGTAAGCACCTACAGGATCTTCGCAAAAATCAATTTCGTCGTACGATTGTCCGCCAATCAAAACAAATTACCGATCGCTTGCTCGCGTTTGAATCGTATCAGCAAAGTCAGGTTGTGGGATTATATGACGGTCTTGACTTTGAAGTACAAACCGAAAATATTTTTTTGCATGCGATCTCACAAGGTAAAGTTTGTTTGTATCCAAAAGTTGTTGGTGCAAACCTTATCTTTGGGCAAGTTTCTGACCCGCAAGAGCTGGAAAAAGACAAGTTTGGTGTGCGTGCGCCCCAAAAAATCATAGCGAACAAAAAACAGTTGCAATGTTTGATCGTGCCTTGTGTAGGCGTAGATTTGTGGGGTAGACGTTTAGGTTTTGGTGGTGGTTTCTATGATCGTTATTTACAAAATTTTCAAGGCACAACGATTGCGCTCGCATTTGACTATCAGGTCTATCCTTTGATTCCAGACGAGACCCATGATAAACGCGTTGACTGGATTGTGACCTCACATAAGATATATCGGTGTCATTAGCAAAAAAGAAAAATAAAAAAGGTTTAACATTTGTCTATGAATAAAAACTGTGTTCGCGTTTTATGTATTGGGGATGTCTTTGGCCGGCCGGGGCGTCGTATCATCAAGGAAAAGCTTCCGGAGCTTATTGCAGAGCGCAGCATTGACTTTGTTGTTGCCAACGGTGAAAACGCCGCCGGTGGCAAAGGACTGAATCAAAAATGTGCCGATGAATTATTTGCCGCAGGGGTAGATGTGCTGACCAATGGCAATCACTTGCTAGATAATAAAGACATCATTCCGATGCTCGAAATAGATCAGCGTCTGCTGCGGCCCTGGAATATGAAAGACAGCGTCCCAGGTCGAGGTTTTACGGTGATCAAAAAACAAGGTGTGCCTTTTGCTGTCGCTAATTTTATGGGCACGATTTTGATGCATCATCAAGAGTCGCCTTTTGCCAAGTTGGATCAACATGTTGCTATGCTGCAAGACCAAGCCAAAGTTTGTATTGTCGATATGCATGCGGAAGCGACCAGTGAGATGCGCGTGATGGGCCATTATCTCAATGGCAAGGTGTCTGTTGTTTTTGGCACCCATACCCATGTGCCTACGGCCGATCACGAAATTTTGGATCAGGGTACAGCCTATATTACCGATGTCGGTATGACGGGACCCTATGATTCGGTCATTGGTGTCAAAAAAGAGTTTGCGATGCACCGGATTATGACGGGCGAGCGCAACGGCTATGAAGTGGCCAAAGACAATGTGAAATTGTTTGGTCTGCTATGTGAGATTGATCCGGATACGGGTAAAACTGTAAGGATTGAGCAAATCAAGGTTGGGTTGTAGTTGCCAAAACATGCCCCTCCTGATTGTAAGAAGGTCTTGCCATACTTGGTGTTGAGGATGGCTGACTTTGGAAGATCAGCGGGTCTTGTAAGTGTTTTCTACTGTGTTTCTAGTGTTAAGCATCGAAAGGCGCCGCCTTGGCGGACTTGTTGTTCGGGGATGGGCATGTATAATACTTTCTTTGGCAAAGCTAAATTTTTGATGGTTTTGTGAAGGCTTTTGCTTTCTTGCTGATACATGTGTTGTAAGGCGGGCACCATGGGTTTGCGTTGCATCTGGCCGAATACGTTTTTTTGTTCAAGGGGATAAAAAACAGGGATGAGCCAATGGTCTTGCATGGCAACAGCATTGGTGTAACTTCGTATGACAACGTTGATGCCTTCGTGACCGTGGGTGTATAGGCTGGGGTAAAGCAGTTTTTGGTAGTCATGGACTGTCAGCACGGGTTTTTTTGCCAGTTGTTTTGACCAGTGTTTCATCGGCAAGTCGGACAAAAAATCCACACAGCCAAATGCCAGCGGTAGATCTAAATCTTCAAGGTTATGGTTGACAAGCATTGCCTTGATCTTGTCTCGGTAGGCTTTAAAAGTATGATTCATTTCAATATAGGCTGGGCGGGCGGGATCA
>JAGRMV010000016.1 GCA_020441045.1 Deltaproteobacteria bacterium
AATTACGATATACACGCAAGCAAATGTCACAACGGCGAAAAAATAATCCTTTGGTATCGATCAAGTTTGGTGGAACGTCGATGGGGACGCGCCATTCGATTGATGAATGTGCAAGTGTAGTTGAAAATCTACAAAAGCAAAAAAAAGTTGTGGTTACAGTATCGGCTGTATCGGGTGTGACCAACGGTCTGCTTGAATTGATCAAATTGGCCAAAAAACAAAAACCCCGTTTGGTTGCCAGCAAGATTCAAGCGGTTGAAAAAAAACATTATGAAATTCTGTCATACTACTTCGACATAGAGCAACGTGATAAAGTATGGGATCGAGATTTTTTACCGATTTTTGATAAGCTCAAAGCCATTTTGCACGGCACCAGCTTGGTCGGTGATCTGACCGATAAAATGCAGGCCAAGGTTTGCTCATTCGGTGAGTGTCTATCAAGTTATTTGCTATTATACGCACTGGAGAAAAAAAATATCCCAGCGGTTCGGATACATTCAGAAAAAGTCATTCGTACCGATAGTCAATATTTGGAAGCCAATGTTAATTTTAAGACCACTACCCAGGCTTGCAAAAAACATATTCAGCCTTATATCAATCAAGGTGTGGTTCCGATTATCACGGGTTTTATTGGTAAAGATACGCATGGTGATACAACATTGTTGGGGCGTGGTGGTAGTGACTATACTGCTTCAATCATTGCTGTCGCGCTCAAAGCTTCTGAAGTTCAAATATGGACTGATGTAGATGGGGTGATGTCGGCAGATCCACGCGAAATTTCTCGCACCATCTCATGGCCACAGATGGGTATGAAAGTCATGAGTGAGATGGCCTATAGTGGTGCCAAGGTGATCCACCCCCGGAGTATTGCAGTGGCCATCGCCAAGAAAATTCCCGTGTACATTTGTAATACATTCAATCGGAGTTTCCCTGGGACCAAAATTACCGCTGAAGAAGTCAAGGATGTAAAGGGTATTGTGACCTCTAGTCAAAATGTTTTATTCCATATTGAAAACCCAAATATGTTAGAGGAAGTTGGGTTTATTGCTAAAGTTACCACTATTGTTGAAGACTTTGGTATTCCGATCGATGTTTGCTCGACTTCAGAAACCTCGTTTACGTTTTCGATTGCAGAGGCTGACTTTGATCCAAAGCTTGTGAAAACGCTGCAGAAAGTTGGTAGCGTTGAGGTCGTACATCACATTGCCAAAGTCAGTATGATTGGACATGATATCACTAGTAACACCAAAGTTTTTGAAGATGTGTTTCAAATGTGCCACCGTAAAAATGTGCCAGTAGCCTCGATCAGTGTTGGCGCATCGAAAAGAAACATCACTTTGATGGTTGATCAACGACACAAAGATAGCATTTTACCTGATTTGCATATGCAATGGATCGAAAAAAACATCTCAAAGGAGTTACAAATATGAGTTCGCAAAACGTATTTATTCCGACATTGGACCAAGCTCAGACCATCACAGCACAATATGGTAGCCCGGTATTTGTCACGGATAAACAAACCATAGTAGATCGAGTCCAAACCTTTAAAAAATCTTTCTCAAAGCAAACCAAAATTTTTTATGCGGTAAAAGCCAATTTCAACCCGCATGTATTGTCGGTGTTAAAAGAGGCTGGTGTCGATGGTATTGATACGGTTTCGCCTTATGAAATTGCTTTGGCCAAGCAGTGTGGATTTGCACCTACACAAATTATTTTTACGGGCAATGCTTCGAGTGATCAGGAACTTAAAGAAGTGATGCAGCATGAGGTATTGTGCAATATTGGTTCGATTTCAGAATTGGAGCGTTTTGGTCGATTGTTCAATGGTGCTGATGTTTCGCTACGTTTGAATCCTGGTGTTGGCGATGGTGAAAATCAAAACGTCATCACGGGTGGACAAGATTCAAAATTTGGCATCATTCAGCGTGATATGCCGATTGCAAAAGCCTTACTCAGTAAATACAATTTGCAGCTCAAAGGCATTCATTGTCATATTGGTTCAGGTTTTTATGAAACCGATGTGTTTGCCAAAGCGGTGTATTTGATCTTGGAGCAAGCAGCGACGTTTGCAAATTTGGACTTTATTGATTTTGGTGGCGGATTTGGCGTGAGGTATCAGCGGTCGAAGGATCCGATCAATTTACCTTCATTTGGGAATGCAATTGTAGATATGGTCAAAAACTTTGAAGCGCGCAATGGTAAACCAATTGAAATACGGTTTGAACCAGGTAAATATTTGGTCTCAGAAGCTACCTGTTTACTTAGCAGTATTACCACCCGTAAAAGCACCGAAGAAAAAGACTTTGTCTGTATTGATACGGGCTTTCATCATTTGATCCGTCCAGCACTGTATGGATCTACTCATGAAATCATCAATTTGTCGAAAACTGTGGGCAAAAAAGAAAGAGTTACGGTTGTAGGCAATGTTTGCGAATCTACAGATGTTTTTGCTGATAACATCGAACTTATTGATCCGAATGAAGGTGATCTTGTTGCAATCTTGTCTGCAGGTGCTTACGGTGCATCCATGAGTAGTGTGTACAATTTACGTCCCTATGCTGCGGAAGTTATTGTAGATGGAGATGCCATAGCACTGACACGTGCGCCTCAAAGCTTTGATTTGATGTTCAAAGGTTTGGGATTTACTCAGCTTTAGACGTATATTTTGTCTAAGCTGGTGTTTGCTGAAAAAAATATTATGCGCACTTGTTAAATCAGCGTATGCATTTTGTTATGCTTACACGTACGCTACTTCATTCTTTTTTACATTTTGGTTTTCCAATGCTGCTTGCGGCGGTTTTTTTTCCAAAAGATTGGAAGAAAGTTTATGGGATTTTACTTGTGACCATGGTGGTTGATCTCGATCATCTTTGGGCAACGCCTATTTTTGATGCCAATCGATGCAGTATTGGTTTTCATCCGTTTCACAGCAAATGGGCCATATTGATATATGTGGGCATGCTGTTTTTGCCAAGGCCCTTTTATATCTTGGGTTTAGGTTTGCTTTTGCATATGGCCACAGATAGCTTGGATTGCTTGCTGATGTGATGAGATTTATCAATATAATAATATGTGTAGTACAAGATTATTTTTCCGCCAGCGTTGCGACAAACATTTTCATATAATGATCCATTTTTTCATCGCCCCAACCGTCTTCATATAAATCTATGATTTTAAAGCCGGCTTTGAGTTGGCCTGCGAGTTGATCGGTGAGGGTGTGTCCGAATTGCCAATGACCGCTGTCATTGTCTTGACACCGATGTGGAATTGGGTGCTGTATTTGGCATTTTCCTTGTTTTTCAAACACATCAAGGTCTAGCGCCAGTAGTACGGGGTTGACAAAACCGGTCATCAATCTGCCTCCAGTTTTAAGAACGCGGTAAGCTTCTTGCCATAGGGGTAGTACATCAGGAATAAAACAATTGGAACAAGGGTTGATGATAAGGTCAAAAAAACCATCTTCATACATATGTAAATCCGTCATATTGCCCATTTGGGTATGTATGTATAAATCATTTTCATTTGCGACTTGGGTATCTTTGCGTAGCTGTTCTATTGACGCATCTAAGACATGGGTTTGCGCTCCGGTGGCTGCAATAATTGGCGCCTGTTGGCCACCAGCACCGGCAAGGAGTAATACCGTTTTTTCTTCCAAAGGCATGGGAAACCAGGAAGACGGAACTGGCTTTTGTGGAGTAAGAATGATTGACCACTGCCCTTGTTTAGCACGATCAACTTCTTGTGAGTTGACAGGGACAGACCATCTTTCACCTCGTTTTGATTCTGCATTCCAAGTCTTTTGATTGTGCGTGTAATAGTCCATGGCATTTTGTCTATTAGCGCATCCATGGGTTTTTCTCAATAATCTGGTGCATCCATTTGTCTCGAGTACACAAAAAGGATCAGCTCAATGAATTGGGCTTACATATATAAGCAAACCAATCGTTTTAACTCACAGATCCCCTGGACGTTCCATCCCCATCTGGTTTTTGTTCATGGTCAGGCTGATGACGCTCAAAAAAGAAGAAGTTATGCGCCGTTGTATCTCCTAGTATTTCTTTTATGTCGTTGGGAAGATATTCCATTTTACATATCATGCGTGCTTGATTGCTTTGTAATACTTTACATTCGCCATATAACCCTAAAAAGCTGATCGCCATACGAACACTGCTTCTTTGTGTTTCGAAACTATATGCACCAGCTATTTTTTTAGTCATAGCGTCGAAGACCATCCCATTTTGATCAATATAAATAATGGGTTTAGGACCCTGCGAAAAAATGCGTTGTTCATGATCCATTTTCTTACGTTCAATTGTTCCTTGGGATGTATCCTCATCAGTGATCCGTGCGAAAGATTTAATTTTACTTTCTTTTTGCGATGAGTGGTGTCTGCATTCGACTTCCCAGTTTTCATATTGGGTCACCGTCTCTTTGGATTTGGATGTGTCCTGATCATACGCATCATCATAAAGATCTTCATTATAAAGATCATATTCCAAATCTCTCCAAACTTCCTCTTGCATATGCAATGTTTTGGAATCTACAGTGTACGTTTCATATTTGATGGTGTTCCAATAGCGAACCCAATCGAATAAAACCCAAGTTCCTAAAATATTTTCTTGATGATGTTCTTCTTTGTTGGAAAGAAATTCGAGCTTGTCAAAGATGACTGTTTTATCAATGTGCTCGCGTTCATTTGTATCCTGAGCAAATCCAGAACTACAAACCAGTATGGTTAAAACCCCCAAAAAAACACGTATCATAATTTCCCCCTCGAGATAGTACTTCAGCTGTAGCAAATTTTGATCCATAAAGACAAGGACAAAATGTTTTTTGCCGCAATTTTTTCATCTAGTGAAGAAACGTTATGTGTTTTCTTGCATATAAGTAACATAGGCTGTGACATTTATACGTGAATGTAGGTCAATGTATGTTCCTCAAGTATATGAAATAATACAGCCTGAAAATAATTCTTTTGGGATGAGTGTCGAAAAATAAATGTGAACTATAACAAACGAAACTAACTTTAAAGCAAAGGCATGAACGATCGTTTCACTTGCATGAGAAAAGGGGTTGATTTTACACCAGTAAAAATGGTAGCCATTGGTATAGATTGATTAGGGAGGATGTTATGAAAAACCAAACGTGGTTTTATGTGCTGGTATTTTTTCTTGTTTTTTGTGGTGGTGTAAATTTTTTATATGCCAGTGAACTCGAAGATGCCAGTGGATGGGTGTGTGAAGCCTCAGCTATTGTTATTACCCAAGGACATGTCGAGCAAAATAATGCAAAACAGTGGGGATTTTATCTCACAGGTGCAATCGATGATGTGATGGAAGAATTAAATAGCGTTTGGTGTATGAAGAGATGGCAATATATCAAAAAAAATTCAAAGTCCGATGATGTGCTAGAGCATGATGAGTGGGAGAGCAACTCTCTAAACCCTCAATATATATGTAGATATAGTTGCGAAGATTAAAAGAAACAGCCGTAAGATAAGTGCTTTTTATGGGCTATCGTTTACTTTAGATATCATGTAAAAGTTTTGTTTGTATGTCTGATCGGCAGAGAAAAATTATTCATGTTGATATGGATTGTTTCTATGCCCAAGTTGAAATCAAAGATAACCCTCAGTTAAGAGGTAAACCAATTGCAGTGGGGGGTAGTGCGGATCGTCGGGGGGTATTAACCACCGCGAGTTATGAGGCGCGCGCTTTTGGTGTGCGTTCGGCGATGGCAACCAGTAAAGCCATGCGGCTATGTCCAGAATTGATTTTGGTTCCTGTCCATTTTGATCGGTACCGAGAAGAAAGCCAATTGATTCGAAAAGTATTTGCCAGGTTTACCGATAAAATTCAGCCGCTTTCATTGGATGAAGCCTATCTAGATGTGAGTCATCATCCAAGTGCGACCAAAACGGCTTTGGAAATTCGCAAACAAATTTGGCAAGAAACTTCACTTACCTCTTCAGCAGGCATTGCGCCGAATAAATTTTTGGCTAAGGTTGCAAGTGACTGGAAAAAACCCAATGGACAATTTACCATTGCCCCAGATCAGGTTGCCGATTTTGTACGAATGCTGAAAGTAGAAAAAATTCCAGGTGTTGGCAAGGTGACTGCTCAGAAAATGCACGGACTTGGTGTTTATACTTGTGCAGATTTGCAAAAATGGTCGATTTTGGACCTTAATGCAAAGTTTGGTAGTTGGGGTGTGCGACTGTTTGATATATGTCGGGGAATGGATGATCGGGAAGTCTCTGATCGAGGTGAGCGCAAGTCGTTAAGTATTGAGCATACATATCCACAAGACTTAGAAAGTGTGCAAGCTTGTGCAGGGCAGGTCGCCAAATTATACAAGGTGCTTACAGATAGATTGGAAAAAAACAATGTCACAGGGCAAATTCAAGCCTTGGTTGTAAAACTTAAATTTTTTGACTTTAAGCAAACAACGCTCGAGCGATCTGACCACAAAGTTCCTTCTATTGAGCTATATAAAAAAATGATAACCGAGGCGTACCATAGAGAAAAAAAACCCGTTCGTTTGATCGGACTTGGGGTAAAATTTCAAAGCACAAAAAACAAACCGCGGAGTCTACAAATCAATCTGCCTCTGCCGGCAAAGGTAGATCAAATATAGCAAAATATTTTATATTTGCTGTAAGACCCATTGGGTTGCTTTTCTTAACGCCTCAATCAATTTAGGGTCAGAAGAACTATGCCCCGCTGTTACAAAGTCCAAGCAGCATTTGCTAAATTGTTTTGATAATTCAAAGGCAATGTGTGGCGCACATATAGCGTCATATCTACCATGGGCAATGGCTGTAGGAAGGTGTTTGATTTTTTCGATGTGTTTCCAAATATAATTTTCTTCCAAAAAACAATGCTGACTCAAAAAATGACATTCAATGGCTGCCAGCGATCTATAGTTGTACTGATCTAAAAAAGTTTCGAGATGTTCTAGATTGATATCCAGTTTTGAAATGGAAATTTCAAAACTGGCGAAGGCCCGAGCAAAAAGCTCGACAGTTTCAGGGCTTTCGGAGGAAAGCATGCTGGCGTAATAAGCCAGTGGACTGTTTTGTTTTTCTTTAGGTACCAACGAAAGAAATTTTTCAACGGCTTCAGGGAATATTTTTTGGGAACCTTGGACAAATAGATGATCGTATTCTTTTTGTGTTGAGAGAAAAACGCCTCTTAATACAAGGCCTAACACGCGGTGAGTATGTCTGATGGCATAGACCAGTGCCAGGGTCGATCCCCAGGAACCACCGTATAAAATACATTGCTGAATCGATAAATGGTCCAATAACCGATTGATATCTGCAACCAGGTGATCGGTTGTGTTGTTTTCAATACTGGCAAATGGTTTGCTTCGACCGGCACCGCGTTGTTCAAAGAAAATGACTCTTTGTATAGTAAGGTCAAAGGGGATTTTACAGGTTTCAGTAAAGCCTGCGCCAGGACCGCCATGGATAAATAATATAGGTATAGCTTCTTTGGGACCGAGATCTTCAAAATAGAGTGAATGTCCTTCGGTGACATCTATGTACTGACCATGATGCATAGCACTTCTATATCATATACGTGTTTTTATGGTGCATTTATGGGTTCTGAATCAGTAGAAATGAATCAAGCCGAAGCTCGGCTTGTTTTGAGCATTGCGTGAGAATACGAATACGGTTTTTAAAATGCTGAATTTCAGCGCCTCGGACCAAGCCATTGTTTTTTTGCAAAGTTTCAAGGCGGGTTATTTCATGCTCTAAGCTTGTACGCATGTTACTTTCATACTGCTCTTTGCTAGCAATCGCCTGTTTTTGAATGTGCTCTTTGGCTTGCGTAAGAAATTGATCCAGGTGGTTTCTAGGGAGATGCTTGATTTGCTGTGTAAAAAGATGATCCGCTTGTTGAATGTGCATATGTAATTTTTCTTTAGGCCAATCTTGACTCACATCTTCTCCTTCTGCCGTTAAAGCTACACGAAAAAGTGTTGGCGGAAAAAACTCTGCGCAATTGTATTCTAAAGGAGCAATAAAGGTGAGCACGAACTGTACTTCTAGAGCTGGATATGGATGGGGTGAGGCTTGTTTCCATTTGGCAAGCGAGACATTGCCATACGATTGTCCTAGGATCATATCAAGAACCCCTATAAGCATTGGGTGATCCCAAGACATAAAAGATGTATCTTGTCGCACGAGCGCGGTTTGTCTGTCATAAGTGATCCGCACCCCTTGTGGTGGAAGATGTGGAAAGTGTTCGGTGAACATTCCATCTCCAGGCGTAATAAAATATGAAGTGGCGTCAAGATCTTCTTCATGAACATGCATCAAGTCAAATGTGCTCGACAAAAAATCTTGCAATTGTGAATCTTGGTCTACTTGGTGAATCAGTTGCATCGTTTCTTGTGCTTTTGCAGGACGGTATGAATTAAATTCAACCAGCCGATCGCGGCCATGTTCTAAAATCTGAAGAATAGATTGATAGGCTTGCTTTGTATTTTCGATCAGGACTTCGATTTTCTGCTCAGTATTTTTCGTCCAACCATCATGTTTTATGCTTTCGATGGCTTCGTGGAGCTGTGGTTTTACTTGTTGGATCAGGCTATGGGCACCAGATGGACTTAGTTCAAATGCCTGGAATCCATCATGATAAAATCGAAACCACAACTGCTCTATAGAGCTTTGTATAAAAGGTATGTGAATCGAGATGTTTTGTTTTTGGCCTATGCGGTCGAGACGACCAATGCGTTGCTCTAAAACATCAGGGTCCTGTGGAAGATCAAATAAAATCAAATCGTGCGCAAATTGAAAGTTTCGACCTTCACTGCCAATTTCACTACAGATCATGATTTGTGCACCATTTTCTTCCGCAAAATAAGCAGCATTTCGATCACGTGTCAGTAACGTCATGTCTTGATGAAAAGTGATTTGTTTGACAAAGCCCTGACAGCGGAGGTATTCCTCGATCATCAATACATCTTTTTTGTATTTGCAGGTGAGTAAGAACTTTTTTTGTGGGTGTTGTCTTAGGTAAGTGAGCAACCATTCAAGCTTTGTTTGCACGTTTTCATCAGATTTCTTTGCATGCAAAGGGTGTGGGCATGCAATCCTTTTCGGAAAAGTGAGGTAGCTAGAAGCAATGGATTTACGTGTATTGCGTATAAAAATTCTTCCAGTGCCATGCTGGTCGACCAAATCGTTGAGCTTTTTATCTTTTTCTTTGGCAGGGAGCTGACGGTTTTCAAGAATTGAAGCTGCCATTGTTGCTAGACTTTGATATTTTTGGACATCCTGCAAAAAAGTTTCATAAGAGTAGAAACGATCTGGATCAAGCAGTTGCAATCTAGAAAAATGTCCTTCAAGCCCAAGTTGTTCGGGCGTTGCCGTAAGTAATAGCAGTCCCTGAGCTTGTTTTGAAATATTTTCAATCAAGGCAAATGCAGGACTTGCTTGCCCATTTTTATACTCTAAATGATGCGCCTCATCGACGATCAATAAATCCCAAGAAGCTTGGCATGCTTGTTTGGCTGCTTCTTGATGCTGGCATAGAAATTCAATGCTTATGATATGCAATTGGCGCTGTTCAAAAATATCTTGCGTCTCATAGAAGTCTTCTTCGCTACCAATCACCCCAAAAGAAAGATTATAACGACGATACAGCTCTACAAACCATTGATTGGTGAGCGCCTCGGGGACTGCAATCAAAACGCGCTGGGCCGTTCCGGTGATAAGCATTTGATGTAAGATCAAACCAGCTTCAATGGTTTTCCCCAGACCAACTTCATCTGAGAGTAGAACCCTTGGATAGGCGCGTTGGATGATTTGTGATGCTACATAAAGTTGATGGGGTAAAAGTTCAACCCTGGGTCCTATCAGGCCTCGAGCTGGAGATGAGAGAATTTTTTGATGTAGTTGTAAGGCTTTTTGTCTAAGCTGGTAATGCGATAATGGATCGGTATGGCCACTAAAAATTTTTTCCGCGGGCTGACTGAAACTGATTTGCGCTGAAAGTAAGGTTTCAGGGATGCTCTTTCCATTGCCATGATATATAAAAAGTCCATCCGAGTGATCAACCTTCTCAACTCGGATGGTTTCATTTAAGCTGGTATGAATTTGATCGCCTACATGGAAGCGTACGCGTTGCAGTGGAGCTGACTGAATGTGATAGGTGCGTTGGATATGACTGGCTTCAAAAAAGATGGATATGGTTCGCGCCGTAACTTCTTGAATAAAACCCAAACCGAGTTCAGGTTCTGTTTGACTGGTCCAACATTGTCCGATGTGAAATGACATAAAGCAACTTTCTTATATTTGTAAATTTACGGCATTGCTTTATATAAAAGTATATAGGTAAGTGGTAGCGTTTTTTACCGCCCTTTTAAAAAGGGCTGGCATATTTGGGGTCGGTGTAGACATTGCTGCCAGATAAGGTTTTGAGAAAATCGACCAGTTGTTGTTTTTCTGTGGCGCTTAATCCAAGGTTTTGTGGAACACCACCAGGAGCAAGTCGTTCATCAAGATCGTCATTGAGTGCAATGCCAGAGTTGTAATGTTCTATTACATCTTCCAGAGATCCTAGACTAGCATCATGCATAAAGGCGCCGTTACTGCTACCATCAGGTTTTACCAAGTCTCGCAAACTCGGTGCGCGTGTTACGGTAAAATCAGTATCCAAACTGCCAAAAACGCCAGTGACTCCGTTGTTGCCACTGGTGCTACGAATATCAAATTCAGGCGGGTTATGGCAACCTGCACATCCTGCACCTCCCATGTTTTTAGGAAGTAAAAACAGGGTTTTGCCATCATTTTCATCAGCGCTAAAGTTGGGAAAGTCTTGATTGTTGCTACTTACTTGCGCGCGGCCTGTATCAAATTTGCTATCAAATGACTGAATACTACGAACAAACTGTGCGATCGCCAGCTGAATTTTGGCTTCTGTGATGTCGGGATTGCCATAAACGAAAGTAAACAGATCTGTGTAGTAGCCAATATCCCCTAATTTGGTGATCAGGTCATCTAGACCGGGATCACCATCTTCACCACTAAAACCCATCTCATTATGGTCTTGGATCGGCTTTGTGGTTTGATCTTCTAATGTGTTAGCACGTTCATCCCAAAAAAAGTGAGACTCGTCTGCAAACCTACTGTTGATCAAACGCATAGAATGGCGCCCAGTATTACCGTTAACGCCTCCACTAACCGAGGTGAGGTCGCTGAAGGCGTGCTCTTGTTGGTGGCAGCTAGCACATGCAACAGTGTTATCTGAAGATAGGTTTTTATCGTAAAAAAGTACGCGACCCAAAAAAGCCCCTTTATCTGTGATGGGATTGGCGGCAGTGTTGTCTTTGTCAATATATGTAGGTACATCTTGATTGGCGTAGTTGGGCAGAGCATCCAACGCAAAGTCATTACCAAATCGACCATAAAAATCTGGATATAGTTCCTCCAAGCTGGTCTCTGGTTCCGTTGTAGAGCTACAAGCTATCATATAAGCTGAAATAGTAAAAAAAATAACAATTTTGCATATAATTTTCATTTTTATAATCAATATCTTAAATTAATTTATTGTATATTTTATCATATTGCTTAAATTTATTGCGGATAAAAAGACTGAGATAAAAAGCCGTTGACTCGGTGCGGAATGGGCTGTTAGGATGCACCTATGTCCAGATAGGCGGGGGAGAATATGACTTTTTATCGTTTTATTTGTTTTGCAGTATTGTTGATTTGTACATCAACGCTGTGCCATGCACAATTTGTCGGTTTGGAAAACGGATACAATCTTGAAGAGAGTGATTATGCTTATGCAAAAAAGTACCGTCGACATGGATTGATTCCCGATGCTATAGCGAAGTATTATGTCATCGAAGACTTTATGCATTGCGGACATATTCGCGCGCAGAGGCCAGCAAAAAAAATAGGGGCTGAAGTAGCTAAGGGGTTAAGATTTTTCTTTAACCCAGTATTTAAGCTGCGTTAAGAGTTTTTTGTGGTTTCCACCGTTGAAGCGCCATTCACACTCCTTGAGAAACCAATAAAAGTTATCCTGCTTTATACCATTAAACTTACGTAAATGCCTTTTTGCTTGATTCCAAAAGTTTTCAATACCATTGATATGATTTTGTTTGTTGGCAAATAACTTTGAGTGATTAATGCGTGAATGATGGAACTCACTGACATCCAAAGCATTGTATGAACGAAACGTATCGGTATAAACAATGCTATCGGGTTTTACTTTTTCTTGAATGATCGGCAACAGTGTTTCTGTTTTGGCATTGGGTATGATCGCCGTATAAACCTTGCCACCACGCTTTAATAGGCCAAATACAGCAACTTTTCCTGCAGCTCCACGACCTCGTTTTCCTTTTCTCACACCACCAAAATAACTTTCATCACATTCAACCTCACCAGATAAATCGTAGCTTGGAATCTTGCTTGCAATTAATTTTCTTAAACGCATGTAATATGAAATAGCCGTATTGGGTTGAACTTCGATAATCTCTGCGGCAGCTCTTGCAGTTGTTCCGGCTACAAAATGTTCGATCAATTTTGCTTGTTTGTACGATGATAATCGGCTTTTTCGCGCATACATCAATGCCATTTTAGACCTCTTTTCAGGTCTTAGCTACTTCAGCCCCAAAAAATATTTCAATGGAACCTATTGCTAAAAAGAAACGAAAACGTAAGCAGCCCAGAAGGGTTGCCCCTGTTTTTACATGCCTCGATTGAGATGAAGCCACAAGAAATGTATGAGGGTAAAGAATGGAGAGAGCGCTATCAAAAAAGGTTTGCGCTTCGACCTTATCAGACAGCTATAGAGCAAATGGATGATGGTATGCCGCATGTCATCTGGACGGCGACGTGGCCGCAAAATTTGATTCGAGAGATTTTACGAGAATATATTCCTTCTACTTATTATCGGGGTGAGTTTAAAAAAGATGCCACAGGTCGATTTACCAATGAATATATTGGCGATGCAATTGATGCAAACATCAACCGCTGTATGGATATACACCGATCACCCTACCTTGCACAGCCACTTGGGGAAGCTAGTCCCATAGATACTAAAACGATTGCATATTAATAAAGGTGTATGGGGCAAGCTGTGATCAGTGTTGTGTAGGACAACAGCGTTTTTTGCCTCATTGCCCTACACAAGTCCAAACCCGATCACCTGGATAAAAAAACTTACAAAGATTAAAAATCAGTGGGTGCCACCGGCGCGCTGTAGTTGTCATAATCACTATCGGAGCCTGTAGAAATATCAACCAAGTTATCGGTGATATCACTTGCAGTTGCTGCAGCGATGTCGCCTTCGACCAGTTCAAATACCAAATCTGGGTCTACCTGAGATGCGGTTGTATATGTGCACGCATTGACAGGAGCGTAAGTGATGTTCGAGCTTGTTGGGACAAAAACACCACTGCTGTTAACTTCCATGACCTGTTTTTGGGCATATTGTTCAAATGCGGCGACGGCATGGCTATTACCAGGTCCAGCCCAATTGCAAATGAAACGTTCAATCTCATTGTCTGAGAGTGAGCCGGTTGAGGAATCAAATTTTTGACCATAGCCAAAAAATGCATATCCATTGATGGCACTGTTATTCTGCTCGGTGTAAATATTGAAAACACGGGCTTTATCATCCATATTCCCAGCTTGCCAAGCATAGGAAACACTGCCCAAGCCAGTGGTTGGATTTACATTGGCAATGGTTTGGGTAAAGTTGCCAGACCAGTTGTTTTCGACATTGGTGTTGTCATCACTATCAAATGGCTGTGCAACAGTCGCATTGTCATAACTCATACCAAGCATCTGATAATCCAGACTTTCAACATCGACATCGTAAAGCAGGGAAAATGCATAACTATCACCAACACCCATGACACCTCCTTCAAAAGATGACCATAATTTGCCACGATACTCAGTGCCGCTGGCATTGGTTTTGTTGTGACGAAGGTTGATCACAACATCTGAACTACCCGTGGATAAATCGATGCTATACAAAAACACGGGAAATCCACCCAGGTCTTCGACATATTCGACGGTAGCACTATTGACCGTGGTACCAGGATTATCACTGGCAATGGCACTGCCCAAAGCTGTAGTTAAGTTTTCCGTGTTGCCAATGCTCGGAAAGCTTAAGGAACTGTCGTTGTTGATCAAGCAGGAAATATTGGCAATAAAGAGCAACGACATGTCCACTTTTTTGGCAATGTTGGCAATATCTGCATTCATTTTTGCTGCGGCGCAAGCTTCAGTACTGCCTTCGGTCTCTTGCCAAATACCTAAATCGCCGGTGGGCAAGCTGGCTTCGGTATCACCTGCCTGTGGGGCTTGGTCACCTCCATCGGGGTGGTTTTTATAATACAATTTCGGACCATAACAAGCTGGATCTTGTTGCGCTTGGGTAAAATCCGGTAGGGCAAATGTACAGGAAGACGAGCCAGAAGCTAAACTTGAAAGCGTGTCAGCCTTGTCACCCAAAGTGCCTTCACTGTCGAGTGTGACGGCTTGAGTTAAGTTGTTGCTCGAGCTAGAAGACGGCTGCGCAGTGGGTGAGGTGATGGCTAGCCCAACTGGAAAGGTTTCCCCGCTTGCTGTAGCGCTGGTGCTATCACTACTACTTGAACAGGCAAAGATAAAAAAGGCAAGCATACAACAGGCAAACATGGTTTTGAGGTATCGCATGAGTTTCTCCTAGAACATAAAGGTTGAATGAAGGTGCGATTTTACAATGATTGCGCAAAAGATACAAAAAACTTATCAGGTCAAGTGCTAGATACAGGGCTCAAACCATGAGCAAGCTCTTGGGAGAAGGCTTCCTCATGGTTTTACCATAAGTTTATTGTTTGTATGAAAGGTCGTATACAGGACTGAACTTTTGTGTATCGATATCATATGTCCAAACGGGTTCATCGTTGATATAAATAGTTGCTGCTTGCACGAGACCATTTTTTTGTCTTTGGATGGCATAGGCAATATTTTCTTCCTCACGGTGGTAGGTTTCGATGATGAAATTGATTTGCTGACTGACTCTTTGCCAAGACACCGGTGGGTAGACTTGGTCACAGGTGAATGAGAGCATGTCGATATCGATCGCTGTAACTTTTTCTTGAGATAGATTTTGCGTAGGTTGTTTTAGCGTTTGTGCCCATAAAACAGTGGAGCTGCAAAATCCAACAATACATGCCAAAAATAGATAACGTAACATATGATCCTCCTGGTTGATGTTTCTTTAGGCTATTTCATATAAATGAGCTTGTTGTCCAATCAGAACAATTTATAGACGGATTAAACAAATGAATAGGTTAAGCCATTTTGAGTAACGCAATACCAATCGTAATGCACAGTAGTGCTAGGATTTTCGATTTGTAGAGTTTCTCTTTGAGAAGAAAGATGCCATAACCAGAAGCAATGACAATGGAAAACTCTCGCATGGCAACAACATAGGAAGTCGATGTTTGGGTGTATGCCCATAAAATAATCAAGTAGGCCGCTGATCCGCTGGCTGCAATCATCAGCGCTTCTTTTTTTCTAAATTGTAAAACTTCTAGAACAGGCTGTTTAAGCTTGGTGCAAAGAATAGGCAAAGCAAAAAAAATCGTTAACAAGTTGATGCACGCAACCAAAAAAAGACCGGGAACGTGTTGCGCCGCTCTGCTATCAATGAGTGAATAAGAAGATACCGATATTGCCACCAGCACTGCCGCTATAAACCCGCTGGAACCCTTACGACGATATATTTCACGCATGCCCATAAAAAAAATACCAATAACGATACACGCAATACCCAAAAAACCGGTATTAGAGATATGATCGATTTGTAAAACAGCTGCAAAAAAAGCAGTCAGCGCAATGCCAAGTCCACGAGATACAGGATAGACAACGGAAATATCGCCAATCGTATAGGCCCATCCCAAAAGAAAAACATAGATACAATGTACAAACGAAGACAGCGCGATATATTTGATGGATGTTGAAGTAAGGCTAGAGAGATCGGTTAGTAAAATTGATGGCACAATGGCCAAAGAACCAAATAAAAGCCAACCTACCAAGAGCAGAGCGGTTTTATTTGAAGTTGATTTTTTGGCAAAAAAATTCCAAGTCGCTTGTAAAAAAGCAGACGCCATGATCGCAGCAAACACCCATGCTGTCATAACGTGTACAGAATCTTGCAAGGAGTTGGTATCAGAGAAATATTTTGGTGATACGCAAAAAACATACCCCCGCTCTATATATGTAATAGGTGATTTTGACCAACGATTATGTTTTTGATTGTTCAAACAGTTTGCGTACTTAGAAACTAGATTTTATAATTGATTATAAATAGGTACGGAGCGCATTGTAGAAACATGACTTGGTATTTTACATTCAATATTTTTATTTTTGGCAGTATGTATCTGCCGATAAAGGAAAACCAAACCAGGTATTTTCCAAAAAATGTGTCTTGTTGTCTTTATATGCTATGACAATGTTGCATGAACGGTATTGTTGATAACAATACAAAATAAAGTGATAGGGTATTTTAATAGAGAATTGATTTGATGCAGGCTTCAACAAAAAAAATACAATACCAAGAGGTTCTAAGGCTGGTAGGTAAAGTATTAAAGCCAGATTTAAACTATTATATCATTGCAGTGATTTATGGTGGCGCCGTCAGTGTGCTTACATTGGCCATTCCAATATCAGTCCAATCATTGGTCAATACTATTGCGTTTGGTGTATTGTTGCAACCGCTAGTGGTGTTAAGTTTTGTTTTGTTTGTGCTGCTGGTGTTGTCAGGATTTTTTAATGCGTTACAAACATATGTTATTGAATTGTTTCAACGCAATTTTTATGCACGTATTTGTGCGGATATCGCCATTGGCTTGGTCAATTCAAATCCACGTGATTTGGAAGAAAAAAATGGCGCAGAGCTGGTCAATCGATATTTTGACATCATGACAGTGCAAAAAAAAGTCAGCCAAATGCTGATTGGTTTTGTCACTGTGATTGGTCAAACCATTGTTGGACTGATGCTTTTGGCTTTGTATCATCCCTATTTTTTGATTTTTGATATTCTTTTGGTGTTGATGCTTTGGTTGGTTTGGATATTGTATGGGAAAAAAGCCATTCTTTCTTCGATTGAGGAGTCCCAAGCCAAATATCTTACAGCCAATTGGTTTGAGGAAATTGCGCGAGCCAATTTATTTTTAAAATCTGAAAAGAAAAAAGAAATAGCGTTGCAAAAATCAGATGCGCTGATTCACAATTATTTGCAAAAACGATCAAAACATTTTCGCACAGTGTTTTTTCAAATTGTCATGCTACTTGGCATTTATGCGATCATGAGTGCCTTGATTCTCGGTTTGGGTGGTTTTTTGGTAGTTGAAGGACAGTTGACGCTTGGACAGCTTGTTGCCGCTGAATTGATTATCACTTTGATTTTAGGAAGTTTTGCCCAGTCTGGAAAGTATCTCGAGTCTTTTTATGATTTGGTTGCGGCCTCTGAAAAAATCACCAAATTTTACCAACTTCCACTAGAACCCTCACAGCCGGATGCGTTGCCGATACCCTTAAACTATGACATTACGTTCAAAAAAGTTTGTTATAATACGGATCGGTATGAAGTAGTTTTTGATCATGTTTTTCAGCAGGGTAAAAAATATTTTATTCATACGAGAAATTTTTCATCAGAAACCATATTCTTGGATTTGCTGACAGGTATTTCATCACCTCATAAAGGAGAGATCCAATATGGGGGACTTAGCTTCAAAGAACTGTCCCGATTTGAGCTTCGAGACCATATCTATGTCATCGATAAACCTACGGTGATTCATGGCACCGTGGAAGAAAATTTGTCGTTGGGTATGTATAAACCTTCTCAGTCCAACATCAATGAGGCTCTTGAATTGGTCGAGCTTTCAGTTATCGACTCCAATCTTCCTGCCGGTGCGCTTACACCTTTGAAGTCATCGGGCTATCCACTTTGGCCATCACAACTGATACGTTTAGAAGTTGCCAGAGCCCTTTTGCAAAAACCCAAAATTTTGGTTTTGACCAATGCTTTCGATCAACTTGATAAGCAAAGAAGAGGTAAGATCATTCGTAAATTTTTTGAGCAAGATTGTACATTATTGATTTTTAGCTATTTTCCGATCAAGGATATTGTGTTTGATCAGTATCTAAGCATGGATCGCGGAAAATTGGTCAAGCATGGTAGTTTTCAAGAGATGAGCGCGCATGCCAAAAGTGAGAGCCAGCATGATGTTATATGATCATCAACATTTTTCTTCACTGGCATTCAACAAGGTGCATTCCTGGATACGTAGATTTACGTTGCTTATGGTTGTTTTTTTTCTGTTGTTGATGGCTTTGATGGTTTTTACGCCATGGCAACAAACTTCCACCGGTAACGGCACAGTGATCGCGTTTGACCCCAATGACCGTGTGCAAAACATTAACTCACCTATTCAAGGAAGAATACACCAGTGGTACGTGCGTGACGGTTCTGTGGTAAAAAAAGGCGATCCCATTGTTGAAATCGTTGATAATGATCCGCAGTTTATACATCGATTGACCATTGAGCGAGATGCTATTCTCGCAAGGTACCAAGCCGCAAAGGCCGCTAGCGAAACGGCGCTTTTAAATTTTGATCGGCAGAAAGACTTGTATGAAAAGGGTTTGAGTTCAAGAGTAGAATATGAAAAATCGGTCATCGAATACAAAAAGCTATTGGCGGACGAAGCCAAAGCAGCAGCAGACTTAGCCAAGTCTGAAGTAAAATTATCGAGACAGGAAAACCAATTGGTAACAGCAGCTAGAGATGGTACGATTTTACGTGTTGTCCACGGATCTGGTTCAATCTTTGTACAAGAAGGAGAAGAGCTTGCGGTGTTTGTGCCAAAAGCTTCGCAACCAGCAGTTGAGCTTTTTGTTCCAGGCAATGACTTGCCTTTGGTCTACCCAGGCAGACATGTGCGATTGCAGTTTGAAGGCTGGCCTGCTGTGCAATTTAGTGGCTGGCCATCGGTTGCCATTGGTACCTTTGGTGGCATAGTTTCTGTGGTTGATCCTTCAGCAACGTTCGATGGTAAATTTCGGGTGATCATCGTGCCGGACGGTGAAAATACTTGGCCAGATTCTCGCTATCTTCGCCAGGGAACACGCGTCTATGGGTGGGTGTTGTTGGATACTGTCAAACTAGGTTATGAACTCTGGCGACAGTTCAATGGATTTCCTCCATCCATGGATCACGCACCCTTGTTAAAAAGAAACGCACAAGAGCAGCAAAGCAAAAAACATGTCCAAAAACAAAGTAGCAATGCAGACGATGAGTAAACACGTGTATATTTTGGTATTTTGTTTTTTGCAAGGGTTGTATCTTCGAGCAGCACATGCTGATGTTGAGCTACATGATGTTCTTACTTCGGTATATGAGCATTTCCCAATGGTGTTGGCAGCGCAAAAAAAGGTTGAGAGCCAAGAACAAAAAGTAATTGCTAGCCAAGGCGCATTTGACCTGACCTTGCACTCAGAAGCTGATATTCGTGCCCAGGGTTATTATGACGGTAGATCGATTGATGTCTATGCGCAAAAACCTTTGATGTTTAATGCGGGCAAAGTTTATGGAGGGTATCGCATTTCTGATGGTTTATATCCATCCTATGAAGGTAAACGTCATACACTTGATCAAGGGGAAATCAATGCAGGTCTACAGTTCTCTGTATGGCGTAATCGATCTATTGATGAACCAAGAGGTATGTTATGGAATAGCCAAATTCAGCAGAGCATTGAAGAAATGAAATTGCGTCAGGTTGAATTAGATGTTCATAAAAAAGCTGTGCAGCAGTATTGGCATTGGGTGGTGCAAGGATCTATTTATCGTGTGTATGAAAACCTTGTTCAAATTGCTCTTGCGCGTGATAAAGCCTTGCAAGAAAGAGTCAGAAAAGGCGACCTTGCAGAAATTTATCTTTCGGAAAACCGGCAATATCTTGCAAATAGACAGTTGCAAGTTGCACATGCCAAACAGGATTTTGAAAAAGCATCCTATGGTCTGTCTTTGTTTTATCGCGATTCGTCCGGACAACCTCAAATTCCAACAATAGAGAGTATTCCAGGTTTTACAATTGACTCAGAAACATTGGTGTTACTGGATGTGGAAAACGATATTGCATATGCAATGGATCGTGCACCCTCTTTAAAAATCTTGGATTTACAGGCTGAGCAGTTGGGCTATATGATTCGCTTAGGCAAAAACGAGCTTTCACCCCTGTTAGACTTTGATTTTTCTGTTTCAAAAGACCTCGGTGAAGGTGTCGCCGAGTTAGAAGGCATTGAGAATCGTGCCATGCTGATGTTAGAAGTCCCGCTGCAGCGAAGAAAAGGACGCGGCGCTATGTTACATGCTCAACGGAGTCAAGAGTCTATTAAATTTGAAAAACAAATGCAGGTTGATCAAATGCATGCGTCAATTTACGTTGTATATGAGCAGCTTCGCATCCAAATGCAAGCGATCGATTTTGCCAAGCAAGAGTTACACTATGCCAAAGAACTTGAAAGGGCTGAAAATAGCCGTTTCAATAGCGGTGCCAGTGACTTTTTTGTTCTGAATATGCGCGAACAAAACACGGCTCGGGCTGAGATTAGCAAGGTGAAAGAATTCTTGAAATACCAATAT
>JAGRMV010000169.1 GCA_020441045.1 Deltaproteobacteria bacterium
TGCCGGCATTGATGAGGCCAAAGAAGAATTGGAAGAAATTATCGACTTTTTGAAAGATCCGAAAAAATTTACCGATATGGGGGTACGTATTCCCAAAGGTGTTTTATTGGTGGGGCCTCCAGGAACAGGGAAAACGCTTCTGGCAAAAGCTGTTGCCGGTGAAGCGGATGTACCGTTTTTTTCCATTTCGGGGTCGGATTTTGTTGAGATGTTTGTTGGGGTCGGCGCCTCGCGTGTACGTGACCTTTTTGATCAGGGCCGCAAGCACGCTCCATGTATTATTTTTATCGACGAAATTGATGCTGTCGGAAGGCAGCGTGGAGCAGGCATGGGCGGTGGTCATGATGAGCGTGAGCAGACTTTGAATCAAATGTTGGTAGAAATGGATGGTTTTGACCCACATGAAGGTGTGATTCTGATTGCGGCGACCAACAGAGCCGATGTCTTGGATCCAGCTTTGTTACGACCTGGGCGATTTGATCGGCAAGTGATGGTGCCGCTACCTGAAGTCACGGGAAGAAAGGCTATTTTGCAAGTACATGCCAAGAAAGTGCCTTGTGCTGACGATGTGAATCTCGAAGTGTTGGCCAAAGGGACGGTTGGTTTTTCGGGGGCAGATTTAGAGAATTTGATCAATGAAGCTGCACTTTTAGCAGCTCGGGAAGATCGCAAAAAAGTCACCATGGATGATTTTGAAGAAGCCAAAGATAAATTGATGATGGGTAAACAGCGCAAAAGCATCAAGATGTCTGATGAAGAAAAAAAGATGACGGCTTATCACGAAGCAGGTCACGCCTTGGTTGCAACCATGAGTCCTGATGCCGATCCTGTACATAAAGTGACCATCATGCCCAGAGGTATGGCGCTAGGCGTGACCCACCAACTACCAGAAAAAGACAAATATTCATTGCAAAAGGCTGAAGCAGAAACCATTATCTCAGTTCTTATGGGGGGACGTGTTGCAGAGGAAGTGGTGTTTGGAAAAATTTCCAATGGTGCTGCCAATGATATTGAACGCGCCTCATCGCTTGCGCGTAAAATGGTCTGTGAGTGGGGTATGAGTGATGTGCTTGGACCGCTATCTTACAAACAATCACAAGAGCAAGTTTTTGTCGCCCGTGAAATGTCACACAAGAGCCATATGTCTGAAGCAACCGCGCAGGTCATTGATCAAGAGGTACGTAAACTGGTTGTGGACAACTATGAAAAGGCAAAGAACTTGATCGTCAAGCATCGTGATAAGCTCGACAAACTCGCGCAAGCTTTACTAGAAAAAGAGATCGTCAGTGGTGAGGAGCTTCGTGCTTTGTTTGGGCTTGGGCCAAAAGTAGATCCCACGGCAGCTTAATCAAGCTTTTTTACTTAAAACCTTGCAATTGATAGAAATGCAAGATCGTGTGGTTTTTGACTTGTGTATGCCCATTTTGCTAGGTGGTGACCTACAACCGAGGCAAACTTATAACCGTGACCTGAAAACCCAGTTTGGACAGGTGATAAAGAGTTGAACTGCCCATACCTCCCAACCCGATGACAATCGTGTCGTATGTTTTCATGAGCCTTTAGGCCTAAGTTTGATCATTTGCGTGGCCATCAGAGAAATCAGACAATAGGCCAAAAAGTAATAGAATCCCTGATGAATTTCTGCGTGGATATTTGGATTGGACCTACTTGCAAGAAAAGCCAAAAAAGTACCCACGACAAAAACATCAGCCATCGACCATTTGCTGATGAGATCAACAAATCGGTACAGGCGCTCGTGGTGGCGGAGTTTTTTTGTCAACAAGATCACAAGTAAAGTAAGCGCTTTGATCAATGGTACAATGATACTGAACAATAGAATAAGGCCAGCAACAAGGGTATTGTTGTTTTTATGCAGTGTTTGAATACTTTTGACAATACTTTGGGTGGTGTCATGAAGTGGCACTTTCCCAAGAATAGGCAGCGTGGCAGAAACTTCGATACGCATGATGGGCTTGAACAAGCCAGGGTATAGGCAGAGTAGAGAGAATATAATCAAGATAAGAGCAATGCGATTACGAAGTAACATAGCTCCTTGTGCATAAACCACTGTTGTAAGCCATGCAAGCAAATCTTTTACCACAAGGTATGGTGAAACTATCTAGGTTGCAAGAATAAAATCTAGTCCCGCTTTTACGGCTGTAACTTGGGCTTTGATACAGATTTCGTCATTGATGTTAGGGCTATCAGGGTAGACTTCTGTTGTCGTTGAGTAAGTGGGCTGACAGAAGCCTGCGCAGAGCTTGTATTTTTGTTTGTCATATAAAATGACACCGGGCTGCTCAATGGGAACATCAATAATATTTCCCTGTGCATCGGATGGGGCGATGTGCGTGATCTTTTGTACAGCATCGATCATGGCTTTTTGAAATGCAGGATTGTAATTGCTGGTATCTGCAACGAGATAAAACCCATCTGGAATTTCTTGTTTTTCAAAAACTTCACCATCTCTGGCAGCACGTGCAGGTCTGAATTCATCTTCATCGCTATCAGTAGTCTCATGCAGATCAAAGTGAGCGAGCACACTTTGGGTTTTTGAAAATACGGCTTGCATCAAGCTGCTACATTCTGCTGCGGGGCTATCTGGGTAAAAAGAACGGTTTGGATCAATGGTGTCTGGATTCCAGCGATTGATGGTTTCATAACTCCAAGGGCTGACACAAGGTGCGACTAAAAATTGAAAGTATGTCTGGTATTCTTTGCCATGCGTTTTAAGAAAATGTATAGCGCCATGCACCCCACTGGTTTCGTATCCATGCACCCCACCGGTAATCAGGACGGTTGGTTTATTGTCAGATGGATCCTTTGTCGCAAGCATCATTAATGGGTAGGTTTTGCTGTCGTAGGTAAGTTCCTCATATTGTTGGATGTCGAAGTCAGCTCTTAATTGCTCTATGTTTACAAGGACGTCTTTTTCATAAGAGCGTTTGGTTTTTTGCACCCGTAACCAGGCTTGTTTTTCTGTCTCCCCCCATTTTTGGAGAGGTCGACCGATAGAGTAATGTGCTGTCTTTTTCATTTTATAAAGGATAATCTAAATGTAGGGTTATTGTCGATAAAACAAAATTATTCCTAAAAACCTGCCATTTAGGGATTATGTACTATAAATTGTATTTTTTGTGTTAAGTTCATCGCCATGAAGTCTGTTTATAAAGTAGTTGTAGGTTTTTTCATAGTAGTAGCTTTTTGTTCCCAAGTTTATGCAAACCCATGCGATCCACTTCCTGGCGAAACCAAGGAATCAAACAAAAAAGATCAAAATTTTTGGCTTCGTCCTCAGGAAGTAAAAGAAGATCTAGAGCAGTTGCTAGATACATTAGAAAATGAATATTCATATTGGGAACTGAAGAAAAAGTTATTTTTTCCCGTATATCGAGAAATACTTGAAAAGAGTCAAAACGGTTTATGCCGGGATGTATTTGGTTATGAACTTGTAAGGCTTGTCTCTGCAATGAAAGATGGGCATACAAGTGTTGTCAATCATGCAGAGTTTATGTCGGATACCTACTTGCCTTTTCATAGTGTCATTTATGCAGATTCTAATGGAAAACAAAGAGTCGTCGTTTTTGAGAAAAAAAACGAAAGCGACTTTGCTTTTCTGGTTGAGAATAAGCCATACCTTTATGAACTTGATGGTGTTTCCCCACAGCGCTGGCTGGATGCTCTGGATAAAGTATATGGTGTTCAACGTAGTAATCTATCGGCAACGCTGCGGTTTTTTTACATGTATCCCGCACGAAAAGAACTTGGTCTGCCAATGAGCGAAAAAATTTCATTGGTTGTGGGGGATGATAAGGGGCGGACTGTAAAGTTAGATCGTGTGGTATCTAACAAAAAGATGCTTGACCACATTTATTTAGATGGGTGGGACTCTTTGAATTCCAGAGTCATTTCAGATCATAATATTGGGTATTTAAAAATACCTACCATGGATGTGGCTGATATGGATATCTTTGAACAAGATTATCAAAAATGGCAAGAACTTATGCTCGAGGATCAGAGTAGTAAAGATGTGCGAGAGTGGATGCAAAAGTTTAAGGATACAGACGGACTCATTATTGATATTCGAGGTAATTTAGGTGGTATGAGACATTTGGTTCAAACAACGATGCCTTTTTTTTTTTTTTTAGAACATGGTGCTGCTCCATACCAAATATCATCCTATGTAAAAGAACCAGATCCTAGCCATCCAGCATTGCGATTTATGGAACGGTTTAATGATTCTCAGTTGGAAGCCATCAAGAAAAAAAGAAAAGTTACGCTAGATAATGGATTTGTGTTCAAGCCCAAATGGCCCAAAAAATATTTCGGTCGTTTAAACCACTGGTATTATGCAAAAATCGTTCCTGGGGATCATAAAAGCTATTACTATAACAAGCCAGTTGTTCTTTTAACGGATGAAATGGTGGCTAGTTCCTCGGATGCTTTTTCACAAGGTTTTTTGAGTGCTACCTCAGAGCGATGTGATGTCGCAATTATTGGAAATCCGACCGCGGGGTCTAGTGGAGGTCCTGCCAGTTTGAACCTTAAACATAGTGAAATAAAAA
>JAGRMV010000170.1 GCA_020441045.1 Deltaproteobacteria bacterium
TGCTGTCCACGATAAGCAGGCTGCCCTTGTTCCACAACCCAGTCTTGAAACTGGTCATACGTATATTCAAAAAAATGTTTCATCTTCAAATTTAAAGAGAGCGTGACTATATCACGCCCTCTTTGAAAAAACAGTATCCATCACACTGGTACAACCAGCACAATGGTATGTTATACAAAGTCTTTATCCGTAAAGAAAAAAGAAATTTCTGTTTTTGCTGTAGCAACAGCATCAGAACCATGCACTGTGTTTTCATCAATACTTTTGGCAAAGTCTTTACGAATTGTACCTTCGGCAGCCTCTGCAGGGTTGGTTGCACCCATAAGTTCACGGTTTTTTGCAATGGCGTTTTCACCTTCCAGTGCCATCGCTACAATCGGACCCGAAGAAATAAAGTCAACAAGATCCTGATAAAAAGGACGCTCGCTGTGAACTTCATAAAACTTACCCGCCTCTTCTTTGGTCAAATGTTGTAGTCTCATCGCCGCGATTTTTAAGCCTGCTTTTTCAAATCTTGCGATGATCTCACCAATATGTCCATTACGAACTCCATCTGGTTTGATCATTGATAATGTACGTTCCATATGTATCTCCTTTGTTTTTGCGCATCACTACCTGTGATGATTTTCTAAAGGGAAAACTCCCACTTTTTAAAAATGGTTATCCCACCTCTATTTACCCCTAGTGCCATCTTGACATGAGGTCATAACCCTTATTACTTTAACGCATTTGCAATCGTCGCACCCATTTCTGCAGGAGAGTCGACCACCGTAATACCACAACTACGCATGACTTCTTTTTTGGCTTCTGCTGTACCTTTACCTCCGGAAATAATGGCACCGGCATGACCCATGGTTCTGCCTGGAGGGGCAGTAGCTCCGGCAATAAAACCAAATACAGGTTTTTTTACGACGCGTTTGATAAACTCAGCCGCTTCTTCTTCAGCTGAGCCCCCAATTTCACCCATCATCAAAATGGCCTGGGTTTCATCATCTTGATGAAAAAGTTCGATAATATCGGTAAAGTTTGATCCTGGAATAGGGTCTCCACCAATGCCCACACAGGTGGTTTGTCCTAAACCAAGTGTAGTCAATTGGTACACCCCTTCGTAAGTTAAAGTTCCACTGCGAGAAACCACACCGACATTGCCTTTTTTGTGAATATACCCTGGCATGATGCCGAGCTTGGCTTCTTCTGGGGTAATGATCCCTGGACAATTTGGACCAATCATTCTGGAGTTTGAATTATCCAAAGCTTTTTTCACTTTCGCCATATCCAACACTGGAATGCCCTCTGTGATGGTAATGATCAAAGGAATTTCGGCATCAATGGCTTCAAAAATGGCATCCGCCGCAAATGCTGCAGGCACATAAATCATGGTGGCATCCACCTTGTGCTTCATGCATGCCTCGTGCACAGTATTATATACAGGCACACCATGTTCTGTTTGCCCACCTTTGCCAGGGGTTACCCCTGCAACGATATGGGTTCCATAAGCCAAACATTGCTCGGTATGGAACGATCCATTGGCACCCGTGATTCCCTGGACAATAATGTTGGATTGTTTATTGACAAGAATAGACATTATAATGCTCCTTTGGCTGCCGCTACGGCTTTTTCTGCGGCTTCTTTCATGCCAATGGCTGAAATCACCTTGATATCGGATTTTTCAAGAATCTCACGACCTTTATCAACATTGGTTCCTTCTAAACGAACAACCAACGGCACATGTAGCTCAATACCTTTGAGCCCATCCAAAATACCTTGTGCCAACACGTCACATTTTACAATACCGCCGAAGATATTGACCAAAATGCCTTTGACATTGCTATCACTTAAAATCAATTGAAATGCTTTACTGACCATTTCCTGACTGGCACCACCGCCAACATCTAGAAAGTTCGCAGGTTCTCCACCATGTGCTTTGATGCTATCCATCGTAGCCATGGCAAGTCCAGCACCATTGACCATACAACCGATATTGCCATCAAGGCCAACATAGTTCAGGCCCCACTTAGCTGCTTCCAAATCACGGGCATCCTCTTCGGTTGGATCATGCAGTTCTTTGATATCGGGATGGCGATATAGTGCATTGCCATCAAAGTTGATTTTACCATCCAGGGCAATGATCGAAGAATCTTTGGTCAATACAAGTGGATTGATCTCGGCTAAAGAACAATCTTTTTCCAAAAACAGTTTGATCAAGTTTTTGATCAGTGCTGTAAAAGGTTTATGCAAATCTTTTTCAAGTCCTAAGCCAAATGCCAATGTTCTAGCCTGATAAGGAACAAAGCCAACCGCAGGATCAACGTGGACTTTAAAAATCTTTTCCGGCGTTTCTTCAGCCACAGTTTCGATCTCCACTCCACCTTCTGTACTGGCCATCACAACAACAGACGAAGTGGCCCGGTCCAAAACACAAGCCAAATAAAACTCTTTATCAATCGCGCAGCCCTCTTCAATCAAAAGCTTGTGTACCTGCTTTCCTTCTGGACCCGTTTGATGCGTAACCAATGGTTTAGACATAATGTCCTTGGCGTAGCTCTCAACTTCATCATAACTTTTAGCAAGCTTTACCCCGCCACCTTTACCACGTCCACCAGCATGAATTTGAGCTTTGACCACCCATGGGGCATCAGTTCCCAGCTCTTTGGCGGCCGTCACAGCTTGCGTAGGACTATCAACGACTTTGCCATGTAAGGTTGGAATATCATACTGTTTGAATAACTGTTTGGCTTGATACTCATGAATGTTCACTTGATATACCCTCTTACTTTCTCCATCAATTCTTGTACGGCATTGACTGAATGCGCGAACATAGCCTTTTCACTATCATCGAGTTTGATTTCGATGACTTGCTCAAGCCCCTTACCACCTAATTTAACAGGCACGCCGACAAACACACCTTCATAGCCGTATTCACCTTCGAGTTTCACACAACAAGGAAGAATGCGTTTCTCATTTTTTATAATCGCTTGTGCCATTTCTACTGCAGAAATAGATGGGGCATAATAGGCAGAACCCGTTTTGAGCAAGTTAACAATTTCCGCCCCGCCATTTCGCGTACGATCGACAATCGCAGCAATTTGATCCGCAGGTAGCAATTCCGATATAGGAATACCCGCCATGGTTGAATTACCGACAACCGGGACCATGGTGTCACCATGTCCACCCATAACAAAAGCGTTCACATCACGAACCGAGCAGTCCAACGCTTCTGCCAAAAAACACCGAAAACGTGCTGAATCAAGAACGCCGGCCATACCAATAACTCTTTCTTTAGGAAATTGCGATACCTCACTGGCAACATAAACCATGGCGTCAAGCGGATTGGAAACAATGATCAAAATGGTATTGGGAGAATGTTTGACAATTTCTTCCGTCACCGATTTTACAATTTTGGTGTTGATTTCCAAAAGGTCATCACGACTCATACCAGGCTTTCTGGGTGAACCGGCAGTAATGATTACAACATCAGAGTTTTTGGTGTCCTCATAAGAATTCGTTCCTTTGATCTGTACATCAAATCCCTCAACTGGAGCAGCTTCCATTAAATCCAAGGCTTTGCCTTGCGGAATACCTTCACTGATATCCAATAAAACAATATCTCCTAAAGCCTTTGCTGCTGCCCAATGTGCTGCTGTAGCACCGACATTTCCTGCACCGACAATGGTGATTTTTTTTCTCTGGTTCACTACTTTACTCCTTCTGTTGAATACTTTGTTTTACATTTGCTCCATGATGGCCTGGCCAAATGCACTGCACCCTAAAAGGGTTGCTCCTTCCATTTGTCTCTCCAAATCATAGGTAACTGTCTTGTTTTGAATGGTTTTTTGTAACGCTTTCTTGATCAAGATTGCAGCTTCTTGCCAACCTAAGTATTCAAGCATCATCACAGCTGACAAAATCACTGAACCCGGATTGATTCGGTCTTTGTTGGCATGTTTTGGCGCCGTACCATGGGTGGCTTCAAAAATAGCAATATCATCGTTCATATTGGCCCCTGGTCCTAACCCTAGTCCACCGACCTGCGCAATCAACGCATCAGAAAGATAATCACCATTTAAATTCATTGTCGCCAACACACTATACTCGCTAGGACGCAGCAGTGCCTGTTGAAACATAGCATCGGCAATACGATCTTTGATCACAACCTTACCTTCTGGAGCTTTGCCATCGTATTTTTCAAATACTTCAGCTTCGGTCACAGTCTGCGCTGCAAACTCATCTTTTGCCACTTCATAGCCCCAGGTGGCAAAGGCGCCTTCGGTATATTTCATGATATTGCCTTTGTGAACCAATGTAACCGAAGGTTTTCGATGTTCAATCGCGTATTGGATAGCTTTGCGCACCAATCTCTTGCTTCGCTCTGGACTAATTGGTTTGATACCAATGCCAGATGAAGATAAAATTGAATCCACTTGCATTTCTTCTTTTAAAAAAGAAATGACTTTTTGCGCCTCGACTGAACCTGACTCCCATTCAATACCTAAATAAATATCCTCCGTGTTTTCACGAAAAACCACCATGTCAATTTGCGAAGGA
>JAGRMV010000171.1 GCA_020441045.1 Deltaproteobacteria bacterium
TATCTTGCTCATGAACATTGTTATAAAATCCCAAATACCATTACAGCATGACTATTTTTTCTTCTTGACATAGCAAGTTGAAGATCTGTAAAAGTGATAAGAAATAGATAAGGGGATGTATGCGATCAAAATTTTTTTATATAACCATTATTATTTTCAGTTGTTTCATTCCAAAAGTACAGGCGCAGAGTACCGGTTCATGGTTTCACACACACAAAGAACAATTGGGGAGAGAAGTTCTCCTAAGAGTCTTATCAGATGATGGTATACATTATCGCGCGCAGTTTTATCAGTTGGATGAAAGTCGAAATTGGCAACCAACATTTTTTGTTTCGGGTGTTAGAAATAAAAATAGTTCTAAACTAGACGTATATGGTCATATGTCTACTGCTTCTATTTCTGCGTTCAATGACTTTCAGGAAGAAATAAGCAAGCAGATCAAAGCAAAGCAATGGTCTATCGTTTTTCATGAAGGTCAAATGAATATTGAAAATCTGCAAGACGTCCCGTAAGTTGAGCTTACAGTTTTAGCGCCTTCTAGCAAAAAAGAAATGCATATCAGTGATGTACAGGCTTTATGGTTTGCTTTTGGCGATCAAGAGCAAATAAAAGCGGACTCTCCACTGACACATCTCAATGTCGCATCTACGGAAATTTGTGAAGCCTTTCGTGTAATCAATTCGAACTATTTTAACTACGCTGTAAAATATTTGTATTTTAATCCAGTAACAGGTGCGTTTGGAGTTTATCGCTCGCAGCTAGCACAACCCACCCAAGGATCTTTTGGTTTTACGAATTTTTATACGCAAAATAAGACGGAAGCAGGTATGCTCTTTCAAACATTCGCGACACTATCGCTTGAGGATTCACCGCAATATGACAGTAAAATTCAAGTACACTTGAATCGTGACGATGGAGAAGATCATGCCCATGTGTTTATTTCGTATGCGTATGATGACCAAGAAGAAGGAAATCAAATTATTTGTACGGATTATCGCATTTTTAAACTCAATATAATGTGAATGAAATAAAAACGTATTATCAAGAAGGTTCGGTGAGAACAGCAATGTGCTTTTTTGACCAAGCGAGATCTTTTTTCAGTTCTTCTAGGTTTTTGGATGCAAATAATATTCTGCCTAAGTCATCACCAGCTCTTATTTTTTCTTTAACTCGGTCTCCAATATTGACCTTGAGTGAGTGATGGATATAGCTCTTGCACTGATGTAACTGATCAAATCCTTGTAACGATTTAACAATTCCTCCGTTCGCAGATAATAAAAAAGCGCAGGAAAATTGAAGAGCTTGTTGGGGGAAGATAAAATTTTGTCCCTGTTCAACCGAAGCATACGCTTCCCATGGAGAAAAATTATAGGCGTTTTTAAGCAGGTCCATGATATATCCTCCGGGCGGTCGCAGTGCAATTTCACCAAACAGTACTTTTCCCTCTTTGGTCAAATAATATTCTGCATGGGTCATGCCCCATTCAATTTTTAATGCCTCAATAATTTTTTGATTCAAGCTTAAGATTTTGGTTTTTGTCTTATCGGCTAGATCATAAGGTAGCATATTGATACGCAACTTTTCAAAGTACTGTGTGATATTGGTAAATTGAATATTGCCTTGGTGTACAAAGCTTTCAACTGAAAATTCTTGCCCGGTGTTAAAAGACTCAAATAAGTAGTTTTTTTGAACATAGCGCTGGATCTCTTTTTCATCTTCTGTGATGCGTAATTGAAAACCACCAGATTCGTCTCTTTTTTTGATGACTACAGGTGAGCCCAGTTGATCTAAACATGCCTTTGCACTTTTTATTCTTTTTGCCCAAATAAACTGCGCCATGGGGATATCGTGTTGTGCTAGTGTTTCTTTCATAAATAACTTGTCATGACATCGCTGGGTGACGGTATGGGCTGATGTGCGTGCGTGAAAATATCTTCTTGCAATGGACGCAGGAAAAACAGCTTTTTCGACACTGGCAATAACAAAGTTGAATGTTGGGTCAGGCGGCTTTGTTTCTAGGTAGGATAGTATTGTTTGTTGACTTTTGGGAATGGGGTCAAGCCAGACTTGATGAAACCGATGATACGATTTGAGAGGACGATCTGTCCATAAGGTGATGTGCACTTTTTGGCGTAAAAGGGCGTCAACAAGTCCTTTTCGATATCCGATCAAAAGAACATAAGCAGAGAAGGTTTTCTGTTGCGCTGCATCCACCTGCTCTAAGGGTAGCGTTTTTTATTGATTTCGTCAAAACCATCCTACATTTCATAGCGAAAAATGATCTATAAGGGAATGAGGGATCTATGGTTGCGTCATGACACCATTGGATTGGCAAGCCCTCCTTTTTTTTGTACAATAGTAGACTGGCCGTTAAAAAGCAGGAGAGAGGCGTGTCCATGTCAAAAAAGGTGTCTTTAGGGGTTTCTATTTTTATATTGTCGGTTGGGACGGTCTATCTCAATGGTCAGTTTCTATCGCAGCCAAGTGCTGATAAAGTCGTGGTAAAGACCAATATATGGGGAGAGTCTGAAACGATTCCATTTTCCGAGGTGAGTGAGAACCAATATTATACACTCGATAGTGGTATTGCGGGTGTCGATGTTAGAGAATTAGCGTATCAAAAAAAACATATTGATATCGATCAAGTAGAGCAGCAGTATCAAGAGCTAGCCAAATTTACTATGACGCACGTGGTGGATCAAAGCGCGCCATCATTAGTCGTGCAGTACAACCAGTTAAAGGATAGTTATATAAGTAGAGAGGGCGCGGATGTTAATCCGCAAGGGTATCCGCTGCGTGAAAAAATAGACCCGTCTATGCTCGAAGTCATGCAAGAGTTTCGGCAGACGTTCGCACAAACTGTGCAGCTTTTGGTCCAACAAAATTTGCAACCCATGTTTACGGATAAAACTTTTAATGTCCTTGATATGCGCAATCGGTCAGCTGAAAATGGAATCAATGCACCACTTGCCCCCAATCAGGTTCGGATTGCCTATGACAATTCGTCAGTGCCCTACATTGTAATCGAAGGTCTTAGTTTTTCGGAAGCATCACAGATTCGAGGTAATGCGCAGATTTTGAGTCAAGGTTGGTCTAATATTGAACGCGTGGTCCCAGTTTCTGTCAACATGACGGATTCTGCCTTTGAAACCAATACCATTGAGGTCTATAGCAAACCAAGTGCAACCAATGCCAGTGGTTTTTCTCATCTACTTGATGGGACAGGCATTGTGATTGGTATTGTCGATACCGGTATTGATTATACCCATCCGGATTTAGGTGGCTGTTTAGGGGCGGGATGCAAGGTGCTTGGTGGCTATGATTTTGTGAACAATGATACAGACCCAATGGATGATCATATGCATGGTACGCATGTTGCGGGTATTGCAGCTGGAGAAGGTTTTTATCAGCAAGTTGGCCAATACATGCCTCTATTTGGGCAAGCACCGGCAGCGAAACTGGTGGCAGCAAAAGTTTTAAGTGCGGGAGGTGTTGGCTCCAACGCGAATGTTGTCGCTGGAATTAATTTTATGGCTGATCCCAATGGAGATGGGCTATTTAATGATGCTGTGCAAGTTGCCAATTTGAGTATCGGTGGCTCGGGTAATCCTGGAGATTTGCAAAGTCAAGCGATTGATTTGATGAGTTTGAACGCTGGCGTTTTATATGTTGTCGCTGCAGGCAACAATGGTCCGCTCCAAGCAACTGTAACGTCCCCAGGTGTGGCGCAAGAAGCGCTTACGGTTGCGGCGTCTTGCAAAAGTAGCCAAGTCGGAAATCACAGTCAATGTAACGATCCTATTGCCAGTTTTTCTTCACGTGGGCCCGTATGGTACAACGGTACAAACTATCAAAAACCAGATATTGCAGCTCCTGGCGTAGCCATTTGTGCTGCGCGACTACCTTCGTATACGCCAGACGCAACTGAGCAATGCGTAGATGGTCAGCATATGGCAATCAGCGGTACCAGTATGGCAACGCCGCAAATTACTGGTATTGCGGCACTGCTTTTGCAAATGGATCCCAATTTCACTGCCAGCATGGTCAAAGCAGAGCTTAAAAATACTGCGATTGATCTTGGGATGACCTTAGATCAACAAGGGCAAGGTAGGGTCCATGTTGCGGAAGCCTATGTTGGGCTGTTGTCTCAATCGTCGCTTATTCCCTTGCTACCACCATTTTCGGTGCATAATGTTCCGAATATTTTTTCTATCATACCATCTGGCGGAATCACCGCATTTGGCAATGAAATCACCATCCAGAATGAAGATACGGTTGATCATGATTATCAGATTGTCAGCAGTAGCAATACCCCGCCTTTGGGTTTTACGGTTGTTCCCTCTAACAATACGCAGGTATTGGCGGCGCAAAATGGGCCAGTCAATTTTGCTGTCAATGTCGATCACCAAGAAGTACATAAGGGGATTTATAAAATTGATTTGCAAATGCAACAAACGGCTTCAGGTAATACAACACCCATTGGTGTACCTATCTGGCTCGATGTTCAGGGGAAACTCAAAGCCAATAAGGAGA
>JAGRMV010000172.1 GCA_020441045.1 Deltaproteobacteria bacterium
TTTTAAATCCGAGTTTTTCATTACGGGCATCAACACTTGCCCGATACCCATGCGCATCCAATGTTTTTTTCAGTGCATGGGCATACTCTAAGTGAGCGTCCGTAATATTCAAAATACGAACTTGTTCAGGTGCCAACCAAAACGGAAATTGACCGGCATAATGTTCGACAAGGATACCAAAAAAACGCTCAATCGAGCCCAACAAGGCGCGGTGGAGCATGATGGGAGTTTTCTTACTGCCGTCTTGGGCAACATATTCGAGTCCGAAACGTTCAGGCAAAGAGAAATCAGCCTGAATGGTCGAGCATTGCCACATACGACCGATACTATCTTTGATTTTAATATCTATTTTGGGGCCGTAAAATACACCTTCACCTGGGTCGACTTCATAGGCCAAGCCTTGTGCTTGCAATGCTTGTTCCAAAGCCTTTGTCGCCTTTTCCCAGTTTTCATCAGACCCGACAGACTTTTCAGGTCGGGTTGATAGGTAAATTTGGTATTCATGAAAATCAAATTTCTTAAACATCTTCACAACAAACGCCAAAACATTTTGAATTTCATCAAACATTTGCTCAGGTGTAATAAACAAATGCGCATCATCTTGGGTAAATCCACGTACACGCATCATGCCATGCAATACGCCAGAACGCTCATAGCGGTAAACAGTACCAAGCTCAGCATATTTGATAGGGAACTCACGGTAACTGCGCAGACTGTCTTTATAAATTTGAATATGAAAAGGACAGTTCATCGGTTTAAGCTGATACTGCTGCTCGTCAACATCAATCGGAGAATACATATTCTCTGCATAAAAATTGGCATGACCTGAAGTTTCCCAGAGCTTAAGCCTTGCAACATGTGGAGAATAGACAAGTTCATAGCCATCTTTGAGATGATCATCTTTCCAATAGGATTCAATCAAGTGACGAATACGCGCGCCTTTAGGATGCCATAAGATCAAGCCAGGGCCGATTTCATCACTCACACTGAACAACCCTAATTCCTTACCTAAACGCCTGTGATCACGTTTTTTGGCTTCTTCTTGTAATTCTTCGTAAGCTTTGAGTTCTTTTTTGTTGGCAAATGCAATGCCGTATACACGCTGTAATTTCTCGTTATTTTCGTCCCCTTTAAAATAAGAGGCAGAAATCTCCGTCAATTTGATCGCACCTATTTGCGACATATTCTGCACATGTGGCCCTCGGCACAAATCAACAAAACTACCATGATCAAATACAGTGATATCTTCACCCTCTGGGATATCATTTAGTCGTATCACCTTAAGGTGCTCTCCTGCAGCCAAGAATAATTCTTTGGCTTGCTCACGTGACAATACTCTGCGCTGCATGACAGCCTTGGTTTGAATGATTTCATTCATCTTGTTTTCGATGGTAACCAAATCATCTGGGGTAAAAGGCTTTTCTACTTTGAAATCATATTGAAATTTTTCACTATGGTCGGTTCGCCCAACATCGACCTGTGCATCCGGCCATATTTGTTTGACAGCATCGGCCAGAACATGTTCTGCAGAATGTCGAATGACTTCTCCTCCACGGGGATGACGGTCTGTCACAATCTCAAAACTACCTGAAGTGGTAATTGGCGCGCGAAGATCTATCATTTCGCCATTGATCATGCCAGCAAGCGTGGCTTTGGCCAAGCCACTACCTATTGACTGCGCAACTTCAAGCGAAGTCACACCTTTGTCAAATTCAAGAATTTTTTGATCCGGAAGCGTAAGTGAAATCATAATGTTGTATTTGAAATATGAATGGTAGGCACGGGCAGGATTGAACTGCCGACCTCTACAGTGTCAGTGTAGCGCTCTCCCACTGAGCTACGTGCCTTTATAAAATGTATACCGATGCGATTGTCCATAAAATGAAAGCTACTTCTTTTTGGTATCTTTGGTAGCTTTGTATGTTTTGTTATAAAGTTCTATCACTTTATCTGTGATATCCCCAGACTTAAAATAGGTTACAGCACCCTGGTTTTTTTCTAGAATAAAATCGTAGTTTTTGTCTTTGCCAATTTTTTGAATGACTGCATTGATATTCTTGAAAATCACGCCTGTTTCTTCGATCTCTTTTTTTTGTAAATCTCTTTCAGCGATTGCAGCTTCTTGCTGAAGTTTAATATACGCTTCTTGGAATTCACGCTCTTTCTTAGCAAACGCATCTTTTGACAAAACTAGTGCCTGGGCGTCAAGATCCTGTTTCATTTTTTCAAGATCCTTTTTCTTTTGATCAAACTCACTTTTTTTTGCCAATTGCAATTCTTCCATTCTTTTGCTAGCTGCCTTACCTTGTTCAACATTATCCAAAACTTGTTGCGCATCAAAGACGGCAATTTGCAAATTACTTTCTGCAGCAGTTGCAAAAGATGAAATAAGCACCATAAAAACCAATGCATATACTTTTTTCATAGTCAGTTATGACCTTTCCTTGATTTTACCTGGCGTCATGCGATTCGTTTCAATCACAGTTTTCCAGAAAAAATTATCCTAAAATGACGCGATAAACTTCCATACGTACAAATTTAGGTTTTAAAATAATGATCCAAATGTAAAGTCAAATTGGACCAAGCCTTCGCCCTCTTGGCGATCCAGTGGGAATCCCCAAGCAAATCGCAAAGGCGCAATCGGAGAAAACCAGCGTAACTCGAACCCAGCGCTTTGGCGCTGTCCTGAAAACGTAAACAGGCTTTCACCATTATCAAATGCATTCCCCATATCAAAAAAGACCACCCCAAAGATTTTGGCGCTGTCGATCAAGGGCACAACGTACTCCGCATTGAACACCACTTGCTTGTTTCCACCGATCACGAAATCAGACGTTGTGAAACTACCGATATCATTGGCAGAGGCAACTGGAATGCGCGGCCCCAACGAACGCAACCTAAACCCTCGGATAGAAAAAACTCCTCCGGGGAAATACCTTTCAAAGAGCGGAACACGTGTACCGTCCTCCAAAGGCGCAACATATCCCGTGTTGAAACGAAATGCAAGAAACGATTTCTTGATCAATGGAATATTTGTACTCTTTGCAATAGGCAAAAACATGCGGGCATCAAATTCTGTTTTTGAGAACGAATTGGAACCACCCAATAAAGACGTTCCAGCAAACTCTTGTGATATTCTGTAAAATGCCCCATCCGTAGCAAACACAACCTGGTTCCGCGTATCATGGGAAAGAGACAAAGTCACACTCGAGGTTACACCATCGGAAAATAACGTTTCAACAGTGGGCCGCAAATTCGCCAAATCTTGATTAACCAATCGATAGGTTAAACCGGCCCGGATGCGCTTGAGTCCATCGACCAAAATTGGATAATCAAACCCCAAGCTCCCACCAGTCGAGGTCAATCCAAAGTTGGTATAGCGCCTACCAATATTAAATGCATTGAGCGTCATCCCCCACTTTGAATCTAAGAAATACGGATCGTGATAGGTAAGATCAAAAATTTGGGTAATTTTACCGATCTGCGCGCGCAAGCTCACATCGACACCGTACCCAAAGATACTTCTTTTGTTCAGAGACCCAATCACCTGAAACGATTCCAAGGTATTAAAACCGGCGCCAATATTGAAGGATCCTGTTTGTTTCTCTTTTACAACGATGAGCAAGTCAACTTGTTCTGGATTTTCGGTCTTTGGGGTGGTGATTTCTACCGTTTCAAACAAAGCTAATCGATCTAATTTTTGCTTAGACTGGCGAATCGCTTTTGCATTAAACAGATCTCCCTCATTGATTTCAAGCTCACGTAATAGCACTTTATCGCGGTTGGATTCATTGCCTTGAATGACGATATCACGAATATAAATCTGCTGCCCTGGCGTTACAACATACTCCACAAAAACTTTATCTTGACCTTCACGAAACTGAAAATTGGGCACAATATTGGCGTAGGCATAGCCTCTGTTGGTATACTCATCTGAAATTGCACGAAGGTCTTTGCGGATCTCCTGAATGGATGCCAGATCGCCTTGTTTCATTTTAACTTTTGATTCAAGTTTGTCTTGATCAAAAATAAGGTCTCCGGTGATATCAAACCCATCAAAATAGTAAGGTTTGCCTTCTTCGAGTGCGAATGTAACTTGTAGACTTTGTTTGTCTTTAAAAATTTCTACTTTCGGCGCCTGAATCTTAGCATTGATATAGCCATGAGAACCATAAAACTCCGAGAGCATTTGCCGATCAAACTCTAACATCTCTTTGTAATATTTTCCCGAACGATTCAAAAAAGACAAAAAACTTTTTTCTTTGGTACGGATCGCATGCTTAAGCTCTTTGCCATCATACTTTTCATTACCGATAAAGTGTATCCTTTGCACAAAGATCTTTTTGTTTTCAACAATGCTATACACCAATTCTACTTTTTGGTTTTTGCGCTCAATTAAGCGAAAATCGATATACGAAAGATAAAACCCTTTCGAATCATAATATTGCTTTAAACGCTCGATA
>JAGRMV010000173.1 GCA_020441045.1 Deltaproteobacteria bacterium
GCAAGGGTGCTAGGCTGTTGGTACGAAAGGTTGTTACCATGTCTTCTATATCAAGTTTTTCTGTAATCGTGGCTTGATCTGAGCCATATCGTCCAGCATTATTGATCAATACATCAATATGCGTTACCGCCGATGTGATGTTTGTAAATGCTTGTTGGATCGATGCTGCAAGCAGCACGTCCATTGTGATAAGAATAAGGTGGCTGGGGAATTCTGTTTGCAGGGCCATGAGCTCCTTAGAGTCGTTTCGGTGCGTTGCAATAATCCGATGCCCTTGCTGTAGATAATGTCTGGTAAATCCAAGTCCAATGCCACGATTGGCGCCTGTAATCATATATATTTTTGTATGGTCCATGACTTGATGTTGTAACAAACCGCTATCAAATTGCAAGTTCGGGGAAAATACACTATAACCTTTTCCGGGAGGGAGTAAAAATGAACCGACGTCATTTTTTATCAAGGGTTGTTGTTTTATCACCACTTGCGCTTTGGATCGCGTGCACAAAAAAGAAAGAAACGCTTTCAGAAGATGAATTGAAAAAGTTGCGCGAAGGGGCAAAAGACTATCACGATTCGATCCAATACGTTCCTGAAGGCAATCCTATTGCAAAAGCCTTGGGTTATGTACAAAGCCCTGATGCCAATACAGCTCCCGACCGTAAAGAAAAAGAAGGCGTTGCAGCAGAGGATCAAAGCTGTGAGAATTGTCATTTTTACGTGATCAAAGAAGGAAAACCATACGGGGAGTGCCAATTGCTTTTAGGTAAAGGCATGGTCAAAGCCCAAGCCTGGTGTAAATCATGGGCACCAGCACGCAAAGCTTCATAATGTAGAGCAATTTTGAAAGGAAAATCATATGTCAGCATATACACGTAGAGAGTTTTTAGAGTTTTTGGGCTATTCTAGTGCCGCAATCGGCGCTGTGACCATGGTTGGCTGTAAGAAAAAACCGAGTCAACAAAGCCTTGGACAACTTAAAGCCATCCCCGCGGGTCTTTCCAAAGATGAAGTTACGCTTTCGCCCGGTTTTTCATATGATGTATTGATCAAGTATGGAGATCAAATTAATGCCAAAGAATCTTTTGGGTTTAACAACGACTATATTGCATTTCTTCCCAAAGGTCGGAACAAAGCCGTGATGTGGGTGAATCACGAATATCCCAACCCTTTGTTTATCCACGGCAATGTAGACAATACAAGCAAGACCAAAGCGCAAGTGGAAGCAGAAATGAAATCTGTGGGAGGGTCTATTGTTCATTTAAAAAGAAATAAAGCAGGGCAATGGCGTGTTGATTTTACCCATCCAGATAATTACTGTGTCAATGGACTTGCAGAAATTCCATTGATTGCAGAAATGCCGATAGAAGGTAGCAAAACAGCCATTGGTACTTTTGCCAACTGTGCCGGTGGCGTCACGCCATGGGGAACAGTGCTGACATGTGAAGAAAATTATCATGACATGTATGGTGAACGGGTGGCCTATAATAAACGCGAGATCAAATCTTCAAAATACAGTTATGCCTGGGGCAAACATTTTCCATATCCACCGGAACATTATGGCTGGGTTGTTGAAATTGATACCACCCAAAAAACGGCCAAAAAGCTTACTGCATTAGGCCGGTTTGCACATGAAGGTGCAACCTGTATCAATGCCAAAGACGGACGTACCGTTGTCTATATGGGAGATGATAAAGCTGGGGAATGTATTTATAAATTTATCTCCGACCAAAAAGGTTCACTTGAAAAAGGGCAATTGTATGTTGCGGATACAACAAATGGCCAATGGTTGTCCTTGGACATCAAACAACAACCGAGCCTACAAAAAAAGTTTAAAAACCAAACAGAGGTTTTGATTTGGTCACGTGAGGCCGCCAAAACAGTTGGTGCAACCCCACAAAACAGACCAGAAGATATCGAAATCAATCCAGTCAATGGTGATATTTTGGTAGCATTAACCAATAACAAAGATACAAAAGACTACTTTGGATCTATTTTACGTATCCAAGAAAAAGACGGTGACCACTTGGCAACGGAGTTTACAGCCAGCACATTTGCTGCGGGTGGACCAGAGACCGGTTTTGCTTCTCCGGATAATATGGCATTTGACAATAATGGCAATCTTTGGATGACCACAGATATCTCAGGTAGCGCCATGAATAAGCATCCATATGCATTTCATGGCAACAATGGATTATTTGTGATTCCAATGCAAGGAGAGAATGCTGGAAAAGCCATTCAAGTTGCAAGTGCGCCACATGATGCTGAATTTACCGGACCGTTTTTTGCACCCGATGGCAAGACCTTGTTCTTATCTGTGCAACATCCAGGTGAAAACTCTAAATCTTTGGAGAGCGTAACCAGTCATTGGCCGGAAGGGGGTAGTAACTTACCGAAACCTGCAGTGATTGCGATCACAGGTCCGATGCTAGAAATGATTGCTTCATCCTAATGCTACACGAGCCTCTGGCTCGTACCTTTTTTACATAGATGTAGCAAAGCCACATCTATGTAAATTACACCGCAAATTTTTATTTTAAAACACTTAAGAACGGTAGAGTTCTTGGTCAATTTGGTCGATGTATTTTTGATCTTCTGATGAAACGGTGTTTTTTATATCACTTTGCATAGTCTCTGTTGTAGATTCTGAATGGTTGGTCAACAGATTGAGCTTTTTAAGCAGTACAAACATACCCAATGGCATCAAGATCAATGGAAAAATCCACACCAACCAGTTGAAACCTGATTTTTTCGGTTGTGCGAGTACACGCTCACCAAACTCCTCTTCAAACATACCGTAAATTTCATCAACGGATTTGCCCAGTGCGAGCTGTTGTTTGATTTTTTGCTTCATGTATATCGCGACTTCAGATTGTTCTTGGTCTAAGGTTTTCGACCAGCAGCAAGGCGCAATCAGATGTTTTTCCATTTCGGTTGCCGTAAGATCTAGCTCGGTTTGCCCATAACCAAAACGTGGAAACAAAAGTAGTCCCAGAAATAGCAATGTATGCAGCCTCAACATAAATGATCTTATACAGGATAAGCGTATAAACAGCACGGTTTTGTAAAAATTCTTGACTTTAAGACAATAGAACGAGAAGAAGGCATCAGCGTAAGTACACTTTAATAAGGTGCTTAGGTATCACATAGCGGGAGCTGCTTCCTAGTGGCTGAGAGGTTTCATACTGATGAAATGACCGTAGAACTTGCTCCGGATAATGCCGGCGAAAGGAATGATCATGCAATCTGTTGCTACGTTTATTATCTTTTTTTTCTCCACAACTGTATTTGCTCAGGATGACATCGGCGCTGATCAGCAACCGAAGCGAACCATACTCTTTGAAGAAAAAACCATTGAAGTCATCCGAGCTGATCAAAAAAGTCCTATTCCTGCCACAACCCTTTCAAAAGAGCAGTTGTCCCAAACGTATGTCGGACAAGAAATGCCGGCCATTGTGCAGCATACGCCGTCGTTAACGTGGTACTCCGATAATGGCGGTTTTCAAGGATATTCTTATATGCGTTTACGTGGTATCGATCAAACACGTATCAACTTTACGCTCAACGGTGTACCTCTGAATGATCCGGAAGACCAAGTGATTTATTTTTCAAATTTCCCAGACCTTTTGCATAGTATTGATTCGATACAGATCCAACGCGGTGTTGGGACCAGTACTTATGGCACGGCCTCGTTTGGTGGATCTGTGAATATGACTTCTGAAATTTTGCAAAAGCCAGGGTATACATCTGTTACGTCTTCGTATGGCTCTTTTCGAACGTATCGCCTAAGTCCAGCTTTTCATACAGGTTTGATCAATGATCAATGGGCTTTTTATGGACGGTATTCTATGCAACAGTCTGATGGTTATCGAGATCATGCTGGCGTATCTGGACATTCATTGTTTTTTGGAGGAGGGTATTTTTCTGAGAAACACATCCTCAAATTGACTGCATTTACAGGGCGCGCTAAAACCGCATTGGCATACTTGGCTGTACCAAAATCCATGCTAGAAACTCAAAGAAGATTCAATCCATTAACGCCAGAGGAAGTCGACGATTTTACGCAAAGTATCGTCATGCTGGAATATGCTTTGCCGATCCATGACAATGTTCTTTTTTCTTCAACGGTTTACCTGAACCATGCTGATGGAAATTATACAGTCTGGCTGGCACCAGACCTGTATAATTTTGGTTTAACGTCTTATTTTTATGGTTTGAGTGCAAGCTTACAGTATGAAAGGCCCACGTTTGATATAAAAATAGGATTACATGCCAATAATTATGTTCGGTATCACAGTGCGTTTATTGCACCATTTCGATCAAGTCAGCTCTATAAAAATGCAGGGCACAAAAATGAAATGGCCGCTTTTGTCAAAATATCTAAACAAATAAGGCGCCTGGGGATATTTACAGACATGCAATGG
>JAGRMV010000174.1 GCA_020441045.1 Deltaproteobacteria bacterium
TCAGAGGTAACATTAAAATCCCCAACCGCAACTGCGAGCACATCCTTTCCATGGGATTGTAAAAGCTGGTTGAGTTTGGCAAAGGACTGAATACGGAATTCTTTCTTATGGTATGGCGCAGGAAAATGCACACCATAGACGACCAAGGTTTCGGTTTTGTTTTTCGATGTTTTGGGCAAAGCAAACGAGGCTTCAAAAATGCCGCGGGTATCTTGTTTTTCTTTTACAGAGATGCCCTTAAAATCAACATAGTGGATCTTGGCCTCGTCTTGCAAAGGGATTTTGCTGATCACACCAATGTCAATGCCCCGCACATCGCGCCCTTCAATCAAGGCGGTATATTTGTAGCCCTGATCCAAGGCTTTGGCCAGCATGTCGACAACATGGATGTTTTCGATTTCTTGCACGACCAAAATATCTGGTCCTTGCCCATGATTGACCTGCAAAATATTGCGGACCAAATTGGCGATTTTTTGATCCAGCTTCTCCTGTGACCAATCCAAATACAGACATTCATCACGCCATTTTTTGACTTGGATTTGATTGCAGTTGTCTTTGTGCGCTTGCGATTGTTTCAGCGCCAACGGCAAAAATGCTGCGTCGTCTTTGTCTGGATCATCGGCAACATCAAACAAGTTTTCGACATTGTAGGTCATGATGCTGATGTTCGGGCTACTTTTTGGTTTTTTCGAAGCCATCCCCATTACAAGAAACAAGGAGCTAAAAACGATCATCAAAGAAAAGAATTTTTTTGTTTTCATAACAATGGTTTATCGCAGATTGTAAGAAACCTATACAAAAATCAATTGAACTTTTTCGAGCATTACAACAGAAGACAAGGATTTTGCTTTGAAAAATTTTCACTAGAATATTTTCTAGACATTCTGTATAGGAAACAAAGAATTCCTGCTAAATGCAATTTAATCTAAGGGGAAAAAATGAAAAAAATTAAAGTTTTTGGACTGTTTGTTTTAGCCTGTTTATGTAACTTAAACCATGCACAAGCAGAAGAAATTGTTTTCGAATTAAGAGATATCGAGTTAGCGAAGATTAGTTTGGATGAAGACAAGGGGCTTAGTTACCCATCACAGCTACATTATTCTATCCACGTGAATCCAATGCAACCTGTGGGAAGCGAAATTACACCTACTGATTTTGCATTGATCAAAACAGCGAAAAAACTGATTGTTGATATTGAATATGGGGAAGACCTGCCCACCAGAGTTAAATTTTTTAAAGGGCAACAGGGTACCTACAGTTATCTCATGAACGTAGATTGAAATTATTTTTTGGTTTTTCACCCTTGCGCGGTGTTACATAAAACCTAGACGACTATATTTTGCACTACATCATAATCCAATGCAGTCGATGGGCAAGCCCAGAAAAGACCAGCTGCCGATACGCTTATGAGATATGTTTTTAACCATGCGCTTAAGGGTAGGTCCTTATGTGAGAACATCCGTAAGCTGTCGAACATAAGGACCTACCCTTAAGCGGTCTACATACAAAGCGACATAACCAAAAATATTTACCAACCAAGATAAAACCCTTTTTTAAAAGGGTTTGCGGGTCATCTAAAAACGCAAAATCAGCACTTTTCGTTTGATTCAGGTGGCGGGATTTGATAGGTTTTACTGTCTTTTTGCTAAAAGAGGTAGTTCATTGGTTCAAACAGAAAAAAGAGATCAACACGTGAAAACAGAATACGGCGCATCAAGTATCAAGATTCTTGAAGGTTTAGAAGCAGTTCGCAAACGTCCCGGGATGTATATTGGTGATACCAATGTCCGTGGATTCCACCACTTGGTGTATGAGGTTGTCGACAATTCGATTGATGAAGCGTTGGCCGGCCATTGTGACAAAATCATTGTCACTATCCATGAAAATGAGTCCATTACCGTCGAAGACAACGGTCGTGGTATTCCCACCGGTATTCATGAAAAAGAAAAAGTGCCCGCCGCACAAGTGGTACTGACCAAATTGCACGCCGGCGGTAAATTTGATGATTCAACCTATAAAGTCTCCGGCGGCTTGCATGGCGTAGGGGTTTCATGTGTAAATGCTTTGAGTGAGTCTTTAGAGCTCACCATCATGCGTGAAGGCAAAATCCACTATCAAACCTATGAGCGCGGGGTACCGACCAGTACCTTAAAAGTCACCGGCACATCCAAAAAAACCGGGACCATTATTACGTTCAAACCCGATGCGCAGATCTTTGAGGTCTCAGAATTCAATTTTGATATTCTCAACAAGCGCCTGCAGGAGTTGTCTTTTTTAAATTCCGGGGTCACGATCATCATTGAGGACAAACGCAGCGGCAAAAAAAATGAATTCTTGAACAAGGGCGGTATTGAAGCTTTTGTCAAACATCTTAATCGCTCCAAAAAGGTTTTACACAAATCCTTTTATATTACGGGTGAAAAAGACGGTGTTGGTGTTGAGGTGTCATTTCAATACACCGAGGGCTATTCAGAAAATGTGCAGACTTTTGTCAACAACGTCAATACCATTGAAGGTGGAACCCATCTGATCGGTTTTCGCTCTGCCCTGACACGAAGCTTGAACCACTATGCCAATAGCAACGGCCTGTTTAAAAACATCAAAACCACACCAAGCGGGGATGATGTTCGTGAGGGGATCACCGCCGTAGTATCGGTCAAAGTTCCAGATCCACAATTTGAAGGACAAACCAAAACCAAACTGGGCAATAGTGAGGTCAAAGGCTTGGTCGAAGGCGTGGTCAACGAAGCGCTGGGCATTTATTTAGGTGAGCATCCTACCGAAGCCAGACGTATCGTTGGCAAAATCGTCGATGCTGCCCGCGCGCGTGAAGCTGCGCGTAAAGCCCGCGAACTTACCCGTCGCAAATCAGCCTTGGAATTTTCTTCTCTTCCCGGCAAGCTGGCTGACTGTCAAGAAAAGGATCCAGCCAAGTCTGAGCTGTATATTGTCGAAGGAGATTCGGCTGGCGGTAGTGCCAAACAAGGTCGTAATCGTGAAAACCAAGCGATTTTGCCGCTCAAAGGTAAAATTTTGAACGTTGAAAAAGCTCGTTTTTCCAAGATGCTGCAATCAGGCGAGATCCAAACCTTGGTCTCGGCATTGGGCTGTGGCATTGGGGCGACGGATTTTGATGTCAGCAAAGCCCGCTACCATAAAGTTGTATTGATGACCGATGCGGATGTCGATGGCGCGCATATTCGAACCTTACTTCTGACGTTTTTCTATCGTCAAATGCCTGAGATGATCGAAAAAGGTTATCTCTACATCGCGCAGCCGCCGCTGTACAAAGTCAAACAAAACAAAAAAGAGATTTACCTCAAAGATGAAAAAGAGATGGAAAAGCATCTCATCGATTTGGCCTCGAAAAACATCATCATCAAAGAGGGTAAACAGTCGATGCCAGCGGCAAAACTCAAAACCATTATCAAGAAAGCCATTGGTTATCGGGAAGTGATTCTTGATAACAGACATGGCTTTGATCCGCGTGTGCTTGATGCGATTGTCATGTGTAAAATAGGCCAAGAACATGTCAAAACCGAAAAAGGCTTTGCCGAGTTAGAAAAAAAACTCACAGCGTTTTTGCATCTGGGGTACCAAGATGTGCATCCACTGTTCGAGTATGACACTGACAATAAAACGGTGACCATTACCACCCGCCAAAAAGGCGTCAGGGTGTATACGACGTTGACCAGCGAATATTTTACGTCCAATGAGCTCCTTGGCTTGCAAAAACTCTTGGCCACCATTGAGGAGCTTGGTCATGCTCCCTATTATATCGAAGATGACAAGGCTGAAGTGGTTGAGGTCTTTAATATCATTGAGTGGTTGTCGGTGGTGATGGAAAAAGCCAAAAAAGGCATCAGTGTCCAGCGCTACAAAGGCTTGGGAGAGATGAACCCAGATCAATTGTGGGAAACCACCATGGATCCAGAGGTACGAACCCTGTTGCAGGTCAATGTCGAAGACGCGGCCAACGCCGATGAAATTTTTACGGTCTTGATGGGCGACCAGGTTGAACCCCGACGAAACTTTATCGAAGAAAACGCACTACGTGTAAAAAATTTGGACGTATAGAGAATATAGAGAGAATAAACCATGAGCGAAACACCCAAAGATCATATTGTTAGCAAGTCGATTGTCGAGGAGATGCGCAATGCTTACCTGGATTATTCCATGTCAGTTATTGTGGGCCGCGCCTTGCCAGATGTAAGAGACGGGCTCAAACCGGTACATCGCCGGGTGTTGTTTGGTATGTACGAGATGGGCAACTTCTCCAACAAGCCACACAAAAAATCTGCGCGTGTGGTCGGGGATGTCATGGGTAAATATCACCCACATGGTGATACC
>JAGRMV010000175.1 GCA_020441045.1 Deltaproteobacteria bacterium
AAAATTTTCTTATGAACAAGATCGCGCTACCCATTTCGATATTGATTCCATGGATTGGCACTTTTTTAATCCAAAAGCAGGTCTAACATGGACAATCGCCAAATATCATACGCTGTACGCTTCAATAGGGAAAACCCGTCGTGAGCCAACACGCAATGATATGTTTGCAGGCTTTGATAATATTGATGCAAGTAATGTTGCTGATATTGGTGATTTTTCCAAAGTGAAACCTGAAACGGTTGTGGATTATGAAGTCGGCTCAAAGTGGATATGGAATAGTGGACAAATGCATTTGAATTTTTATCATATGCAGTTTCGCAATGAGATTGCTGCGATTGGCGAGCTGAGCTATATCGGCTTACCGCTACGTAAAAATGTTGCTTCGAGCTATAGAAAAGGCATTGAACTTTTTGTCGATCTGAATCCAACAAAACAGTTTCGTTTACATACGCAAGTGAATCTAAGCCAAAATCAAATTGCTTCTTATCGAGAAGATCAGAGCAATCATACCTACACCCATGTGCAGCCCCTGCTCACACCAACAGTGCAGTTTTCCCAGATGATCGGATACAAACCCAAATCTTGGGTTGAACTGAGTATAACCGGTCGATATACGGGGTCTTCTTATTTGGACAATACAAGCAATGATAATTTTACTGTTCCAGCATCATTGATTTTTGATGGTAGTATGGATTTTTCATTCTTTGGTGACCGGTCCTTATTGAAATTTTGGATCAACAATATAGCCAATACAAAGTATAGTTTGTCAGGATATGTTGCTGATGGAGAATCCAATTTTTATCCAATGGCCCGGAGAAATTATTACGTAAGCTATACCCATCATTTTCAATAGCATCGTGTACCTTTTAATGCTTGTTTTTTGCAATATTTGAACGTAGCATGGGGTTTTGCACAGGTTTATTTATGTCTGTTTTACATCAACAAAAAGTCAGTAAAAAAAGGGTATCCCATAAAAAAGAGCTAAAATGGGGGGTACTAGGCTTATTTCTTACAGCCATGGGTATATCTTTTCTTATATTTAAAGACAGACAACAGCCTGCAGAAATAGCAGCGTCTCTTTCTACTCCCGTTATGCAAGCCAGTATTGAAATGCCACCTCCTGAAGTACCGTGGACAGAGCACACCATTGCAAAAGGCGAAAGTTTGGCGGTTATTTTTTCCAATCTGGGGTTGTCGCCAGCGCATTTACATCAAGTCACACAGGAGATCACGCACCCTCAAGAGCTAGCAAAGCTTCTCCCCGGAAAGAAACTCAAAGTACGTATCAATCAAGAGCAATTACTCGAGTTGATGTATGAAAAAAATGAGTCTGAGTATCTGCACATTACCCAAGTAGACCACACTTTCCAGTCAAGTCTTGTGCAATATGAGTACACACCCGTTATCAAAACAGCGCATGTGGTGATTGAAGATTCGCTGTTTTTATCTGGCAGAAGAGCAGGGTTATCGCAAGGACTGATCATGGAGTTGGCTGAAATTTTTGCTTGGGATATCGATTTTACCCTTGATATTCGAAGCAATGACAAAATTGATGTCCTTTTTATTGAAAAGCATAAAGATGGAATAAAGTTCAAAGATGGTCCTATTTTGGCGGCCGAATTTCATAATCAGGGTCGTGTGATTCAAGCCTATCGCCATGAAGTCCCAGGGCAAGGTGCGCAATACTATGATAAAAATGGCAAGAGTATGCGCAAAAGTTTCTTGCGCTCTCCGATTGATTTTGCACGTGTGAGCTCAAATTTTAACCTGCGTAGAAAACATCCTGTCTTAAATAAAATCCGAGCGCATCGAGGTGTTGATTATGCAGCTAACAGGGGCACACCGATCAAAGCAACAAGTCATGGTACCATTGAATTTAAAGGACAAAAAGGCGGCTATGGCAATACCATCATCATTCGACATGGCTCTAATTATACAACTTTATATGCGCACCTGTCGAAATTTGCCAAAGGTATTTACAAAAACGCTCGCGTCAAGCAAGGTCAAGTGATCGGTTATGTCGGTAGTACAGGTTTGGCAACAGGACCGCACTTGCATTACGAATTTAGAATAGGGGGCAAACATAAAAACCCATTGAAAGTAAAGTTTCCTGAAGCCTATACGCTTTCGCAAGAAGAGTTGACAACATTTCAACAAGCAAGTGCGCAAATGGACCAAAAGCTTCGACTATAGAATCAATTGTTATGGTAGTTTAATCTTAGGTTTGCACACCTCGACGAATGTTTGTTATACCCCGTGAGATGGTGTGAGATAGACAATGCCTCCTTCGTTAAGCTTCGCAAGTACGCATACGGCTGTATATCTCCAAACAACATTACAGGCTGCGCTTCTGGGGATAAAAAGTAGACTGTATACGTCTAATAAAAAAAGGAGATACAGTTTGTATCACTGTATCTCCTTTGGATGCTTTATGAGCAGATAATTTATTTTGTTTTGGCTGCTTTTTCTGCTGCTGCGACAAGTTTTACATCAAGTGTAAATTCGTCTGCGATGACACGATCTTTGAGTTCATCGGTAATTTTTTCAAAGGTACTTTTGGCATTGTACGTAATGCCATAATCCTTACGATTGATTGTAATGCTTGGAGTTACCGTAACAATGCCTTTGTTTTCGGTAATTTTGACATTTTCAATCGTATATTCATTGTCTGTGCCTTTGATGGTCAATGTGCCAGTGACATTGTAGGTATCTTTTTGTTTTTTCACAGGTGTCACCTTGGTGATGATGAAACTTGCCGTAGGATGATCACTGACATGGAAAAAGTCTTCCGATTTCAGATGTCCGACAAGCTTTTGATTGTATTTTTCATCTTTGACATCGCTGTTTTTGATGGTGGTCATATCGACCACAAATTGTCCTCCGGTCAAATCGCCCTTGGTAAATTCAAGGTATCCTTCTTTAACATCGATGGTTCCGACATGCTTGCTGTCGACAAGACTTTTCGAGCCTGTCCACGCAATTGTGGTATCCGTGGTATTGACAACATACTTGTCTGCTGCAAAACTTGCATTTGAAGCCAGCAGTGCAAACGCTATCACGAAACTTTTTTTCATGTTCTTCTCCTTATTCGCTATATCAGTAATTTTTTTGGTTTTATCATACAACTTTTGGACCAATGTAAGCACCGCATTCTATACTGTCTAGTTTTTATATAAAATATAGAGATTTGTATCTGTATTTTAGTGAAATCTAGTCTGCAATAATGTCATCATTTTCGTCTAGTTCATCATCATTATTTTTGTCTTCGCGTAAATCTGTTGTTTGTTCCAGTTTTTCAATAATTTGTTCATACGCGGTCTCATTTTCATCTTTATCAATCAGGACAATCCCTGAAGTTGTGGTTAGACTGCCGAAATTGATATCAGACAGCATCTCTTTGATATCAAGTACGAGAAATAATGTATTTATGGCATTTTCCCGAATGGTAAAGCCTGTATTGACATTGCTCTGAATTTCTAACTCGATATCTTCTTCGATTTCAATACGAAATTCGATATTATCAGATGTACTTCCTTCGATAAGTAATGCTAAATCGATCATTTCGTTCGTTACACCAATACCTGAGGGTCTTTCATCCACTTCTAGTTTATCGAGCTTAAATTCAACCTTACAATAATTACCTGGAAGGATTTCAACATGCTGAAAGTCTGGAGTTGATGTATTGGCTAATAAATCTACGATAAACGGTTGTTTGTATTCATATTCTACTTCCTGCTCAGAATCATTGCAGTTTTCAGCGAGCTCAAATTCTACTTCACTGATCACAACTTTGGCTTTTGTAAAAACAAAGGTGCTGCCGTTGAGCATATGGGGATCTGTTAATGTATTGCCAATTTCAGTTGAGTTGAGTGGGGCAGTGGGCCTTAAATCAATAAAGGTTCCATCTACACCAATTCCGCACGAACTAATCCATAGCGATAGTAATAAGCTCATTTTTTTCATTGTTCTTCCTTTTTTGTTACGGGAAACAGTTGAATATTTAAATAGTACACATCATCTGTTTCTTGTTCCATGGATCCAATCGTCGAGGTCAGTTCCTTGCGAAATTCACCGAGACGTTGTTTTAATTCTTGCAGGGCATCTCTTGGGATCCCAAATACGATGCCTGTAACATCTCTTTGCTCAACGGCAACGGTATCTAAAGCCTCAATTCCTTTTTTTCCCATCTCTTTGTGAAAGTTTCTCCCTAAAAGAGAAAAAAAATCTTTAGGTGTAGATATTGCGCGATTTGTTAAGACGTAAGACGCTCCTGTTGGATCTTTTTCAATCAACCCAAGCCTTAAGAGAAGCTGAACTGATTTTTTTGCCTGCGAAACTGAAATGGCCG